>NZ_JBVVQE010000028.1:0-90073 GCF_055811435.1 Mesorhizobium sp. WSM4837 | reverse complement strand
CCCCCCCCCCCCCCCCCCCCCCCCCCCCCCCCGCCCCCCCCCCCCCCCCCCCCCCCCCCCCCCCCCCCCCCCCCCCCGCCGGGCCCCCCCCACCCCCCCCCCCCCCCCCCCCCCCCCCCCCCCCCCCCCCACCACCCCCACCCCCCCCGCCCCCCCCCCCCCCCCCCCACGGAAAGCCCGAAACCGCTAAAGCGCGTCGCGGCTGAATGGATTCATGCGACGCGCTTTAAGTTATTGTTTTTATGCATGTCGTTATCGCAAAACCGCTACGCACCCTCGGGTCAAGCCGGGGCATGCTTTTGCGCGACTTGCATTAAGCTTACTTCTTCGTCGCGTTCATGACCGCGCCGATGATGGCCGTCAGAATGGCGCCACCACCGGCACCGCCGAGGATGTTCTGCACATTCAGCGCGCTGCCCAATCCGCCCGTTGCCGCTGCGGCCGCAGCCGGATCGATCGTGCCGCCGCCGAGCAGGCTGCCGAGGATGGCCGCACCGCCGACGCCGCCAAGGGCGCCGCCGAGGATTTTGGTAAGCTGCCCCATTGCCGCTGTCTTGAGCGCGGCGCCCACCGCCTGGCCACCAATGACACCCATAATCACCTGAACAATGATCTGAAGAAGCGTGTTCATGTCCATATTGCCAGTCCCTCCATAGCTGCCAGCCTCCCGGGCCGACAGCATCATGAGACGCCGAACTGGACGAAAGTCAAATGCCGAGGTGCTTAAATAAAAGGGGCAGTCCGAAAACCGCCCCTACTTGTTAAAAAAGTTGTGACTTTCGTTATTCTGCGGCAATCGCATGCTTGGGTTGAACGGCTGCAGAATAGTCGTTCATCAGAGTCTTGGCGATTTCGCCCACCTCGAATCGGTATGGACCGATCTCTGAAACGGGGGTCACCTCGGCCGCCGTTCCGGTGAGGAAGCACTGCTGGAAGCCTTCGAGTTCTTCCGGCATGATGGTGCGCTCGATCACCTCGAAGCCGCGATCCTTGGCAAGACCAATGACTGTACGGCGGGTGATGCCGTCGAGGAAGCAATCGGGGGTGGGTGTGTGGATCTTGCCGTCCTTGACGAAGAAGATGTTGGCGCCGGTTGCTTCCGCAACCTGGCCGCGCCAGTCGAGCATCATGGCGTCGGCATAGCCTTTGGCTTCGGCGGCATGCTTGGACATGGTGCAGATCATGTAGAGGCCGGCGGCCTTCGATTTCGACGGCGCGGTGCGCGGATCGGGGCGGCGCCATTCGGCCAGATCGAGGCGGATGCCCTTCAGCTTCTGTGCCGGATCGAAATAGCTGGGCCACTGCCAGATGGCGATGGCGCAGTTGATCCGGCTGTTTTGCGCCGAGACGCCCATCTGTTCGCTGCCGCGCCAGGCGATCGGCCGGACATAGGCATCCCGAAAACCCTGCTTCTTTAACAGCGTGCGGCAGGCGTCGTCGATCTCGGCAACCGAATAGGGAATCTTGAAGCCGAGCAGGCGTGCCGATTCGTGCAGGCGCTCGCTGTGATCGGTCAGCTTGAAAATCTCGCCGCCATAGGCGCGTTCGCCCTCGAACACCGCGCTGGCGTAGTGCAGGCCATGGGTCAGCACGTGGATCTTGGCGTCGGCCCATTGGACGAACTCGCCGTTCATCCAGATAAAGCCGTCCATTTGGTCAAAGGGAACGGATGCCATGGTAACCTCCCGCGGGCGGCCGCCCGCACATTATCGTTGCGCGTTTCTTGTCAGCCGCACCGGGCGGCCGCTATCTCGAAGCGTAGGCGGATATATAAGGTCTGGCAAACACAGGAAGTTCCGGAAAAACGGCTTTCCCTTGCCTTTTCGTTCGCAATCCGCCGAAAAGCTTGTCAAAAATTACCATTGCCGGGAAATTACGTCAATAGTACTGACATAATTTCCCTTTCGCACGGAGAAATGATGACGGATCGCAGCCACCCAGCCGGAAAACCGATCAGGACGGCGATCACCGACGAGGACGGCATCGACTTTGCCATCATCGAACTGTTCTTCTTCGCCTATCGCGATTTTACCTCCGATCCGGACCAGATCCTGTCCGACTATGGTTTCGGCCGCGCCCATCACCGGGTTCTGCATTTCGTCAATCGCAGGCCGGGCCTGACGGTCGCCGAACTCCTCGACGTGCTGAAGATCACCAAGCAGAGCCTGGCGCGCGTGCTCAAGCAACTGATCGACACCGACCACATCGTCCAGTTGCAGGGTCCGCGCGACCGCCGCCAGCGCGAGCTCTATCCGACAGCCAAGGGCCGCGCCCTGGCGCTGGCGCTGGCACGGCCACAGTCACGCCGCATCCATGCTGCATTGGAAGATTCCGGAGCCACCGAACGCGCCTTGATCGAGCGCTTCCTGGAAGCGATGGTCAATCCGGAACTAAGGGCGCAGATCGACATTGTGCCCGCAAAAACGTCAGGGAAAAGCCATGGAGACCATTGAAAAGGTTGATCAACCGGCAGCACCGGACGACGATGCGCCGCATCTGCTGGTGATTGATGACGATACCCGTATCCGCAATCTTCTCAAACAATATCTGACCGAAAACGGCTTTCGTGTCACCGTTGCCGGAAATTCCGGCGAAGCGCGGCGCAAGCTCGCCGGCCTCGATTTCGATCTGCTGGTGCTCGATATCATGATGCCGGGCGAAACCGGCGTCGATCTCGCCAAGGCATTGCGGGCAACCAAGAACGTGCCGATCCTGATGCTTACCGCGCTGTCCGAGACCGACAGCCGGATCACCGGGCTCGAGGCCGGCGCCGACGACTATCTGCCGAAGCCTTTCGATCCCCGCGAATTGATCCTGCGCATCAACAACATCCTGCGCCGCGGCGGTCCGGCAACGACGCCCAAGGTCGAGCAGCTGGTCTTCGGGCCTTACACGTTCCAGATCGCCCGGCGCGAGCTCAAGCGCGGCGGCGAGGCTCTGAAGCTGACCGACCGCGAGCAGGAGATCCTGGCGATCTTCGCGGCCCGTGCCGGCGAAACGATACCGCGTCATGAACTTGTCGGCGACGAATCCGAAGTCGGCGAGCGCACCATCGACGTCCAGATCAACAGGCTGCGCCGCAAGATCGAGCGCGATCCGTCCAATCCGGTCTGGCTGCAGACCGTGCGCGGTATTGGGTATCGGCTCAGCGTGGAATAGCGCTTTACCAACGAAGCGTTTTCAACAAGTTAGGTGTAAAACTGTCAAACCAAGCTGTTTGGTTTGACAGTTTTTGTTCCCGCTCCGTGCTCGGCGATAGCATTCATCGCCTCGTGCGCCAGGCGCATCTGATCGACCGCGTCGGTGTAGCGAACGATCTCATCAAGCTTTTTGTGGCCGGTGATCGCCTTGATCTGGTGAGGTGTGCAGCCGGCTTGGGCAAGGCGTCGGCTACATGCCTTGCGCAGACCGTGCGGTGAAAGCCCCATGGCGCCGCTTGCAAGGTCCTCGCGCAGTCCAGCCTCGCGGACACAGACCCGGAACCAATTGGTGAACGACTCGGGCTGGAACGGTTTTTCGTATTGCGTCAGGAGATAGGTGAGGTTGTCCTGGGGCCGGGCATCGAGCGTGCCTTTGAGATATGGATGAAGCGGAATCGAGACGGCCGTGCCAGTCTTGTGCTGCCGAATGGACAGGACGTCGTTCTTGACGTGCTGCCGACCCATGCCAATTACGTCCAAGCGTCGCTGGCCCGTAAACAGCAAGAGGTCGAGGGCGAGCCGAGCACGAGTGCCCTCTGCGTGCGCCGCGTAGAATGCGACAATGTCCTCCTCCTCCCAGGTGATGAATCCGCCCGACTTGATTTTCATGCGCCGTATCCGGATCGTCGGATCGTCCTTTCGCATCCCCATGTCGATGGCGCGCGCCCCATCAGGAGCTTCATCATCTTCAGCAGTTCGTTGGCCGCGCCAGGATGTTCAGCCTTTTTGTCCATCATCTTGAGGACATGCTTGCGCTCGAGCTTGACGACCGAAGCAGTGCCGTAGGTAAGGCGGAGGCGCTCGAGGGCGTTCCGATATGTCTTCTGGCTCGCCTTTGCTAGATTTCTGAAATCTGCGCTGCCGTAATAGGAAAGGATCAGTGCCTCAAATGTGCCGGGCTGTATGCGATCGGCACCGATCATAGTCGTTGGCGCAGCCCTGCCCGCTTCCCACGCATTAAGTGCCGCGCTGTAGGCATCCATGAACTCCGTCGAATATGGAAGGCCTGGCAGGGTGGTGTTCGTGTGTCTGAAATAGTGCCGCGACCGGCCGGTTCGATCAATGAAGGCTTTAACGTGCTTCGGCAGTTTACGCTTCATTGGACGAGCCGATCCCACTCATTGTCGGAATCTTCAGATTCGGAATCTTCAGATTCGGAAATCCCGCTTAAGCCGTCGAGCGCCTTGTTGAGTGCGCGGACATCCCAGCGCTTGACACCACCCGGAAGCGACAACGGCTGCGGCATGATGCCGGCACGCACTAGCTTGTCGAAATAACCGATGCTGGCACCCACGAAACTGGCGGCTTCGGGACGGCCAAAGACCCGGCGGTCCGATGGCGGTAGCGCGTGTATAAGCCCGCAGGTGATCATCGTCATGGCAGAATACTCCTTCTGCTTGACGTTATAGCGCTATCGCCGCCGAGGAACTGAAGTTCGACAAAAAAGCTCAACTGCAGAAGAAACGATGCGAACGGCGCCGTGCCACGAGCAAGACGTCTCAGGCAAGTTGGATTTTCCAGCGGCCCCAGGAGCTCGCGTTCTCGCGGGTGGTTCGTAACCCAGCACCAGAGCTTCGATGTGCTGCGAGAGAGGATTGAACTCTGGTCCGCATAAACAAAATCAAGCACTTACAGAGAGTTTTGTAACATTGTGACGGACTAAGATGTGAGCGATCTGCTGATCAAAAAAGAAGCGTCGCGGCAATCAGGTTTGCGTCAATATGCTCGCCGTAGTAAACGCCTTTGCCGTCCTTGTGGCGCTAACGGAACGTCGCATATGCGCCGTGACGACGGGCAGCTAGCAATCGTGGCGTAGAGTGTGGACGCGCTTCCTTGCGCTAGAGAGGCCGGCCCGCCCTCATCATGGCGCGAGCAATCGCGGGCTGCCCCTCGAGCTTGGCGTTTTCCTTTTGCGTCATGTTGTCGGCGGCGATCAGCAGGCGTAGTGAGCGCATGATCGCCGCACGCGTCCAGCCAGCATCCGGATCGCCGGAAGTTCCACCCTGCATCTCGGCCGAATTCGGGACTTGGTGGCAACAGATGGGCAGACGTCCCGTGAAGCGGATGGTCTTTGGACAAGGTTGCCGAAGTAATGGTTAGTCGGCCGCGAACGCCCCACCTTACCTTCAGTCATTGTGCTGGCAACTTAAGCGTCCACACGTGAGCCGACGATTGTCCATGAACTGTTTCCAAGTCCAAATAGACCAGACCCTGCTTAGCTCCATTCGCAACTAGGTAATCGGTCATTTGTTTGAGTGGACTTGGGTCTCCATACTTGTCGATATGCTCTTTCCCAAAAGCCCAATGAATCCTTTTATCCAATGGTTTGACCAAGATAGACTCTTGGGGCCAAATTAAGAGGGACTTTCCGTTTTCAAGAAGAAGAGCGTATTTATGAAATATCATTGGATGAGTGGGGGTTAAATATACAGCCTTATTACCAGAATAGTTCTGCAACATCTTTAATTGTTTACCAGTGTCACCGTCCAACGCGGTGAAGAATGGATCCTCGCCATAGGCACGCCACAGATAGATAGTTTCCCATTCGAACGCGTTTACGGCATGGCCCGGTTCCCACACCGAAACTTCGTTCACCAGACCTAAGAACGCGATCAACTTCGTTCTATCCGGCTTCGCAAGAGCATGGCGGTGGTCTTGTGCGGTTCCGACGAGCCTGGACGAGGAAATTGTTCCTGGCTGGCCTTCCAGTTCAGGATTTTCAAATGGATCTGTCTTCGACCTTAGGAAGCCGTGATCGAATGCAAGAGCGAACTCTGACAATACGATTACGAGCATCGCATCTGAACAGAGTTTCTCCTGATCCGCAGCAGCGCTCAAGCATATGTTCTTGGCTCTCCTGTTTGCTGTCGCTGCATCCACCAAATCAGCTCCCGATTCCCATGTGCATATTCGCGGCAGCAATTCATTGTTTCGTGGTGCGCCATATTTCTCGATTTGTGGACGGCAAAAGCTAAGCCAGGTGTTGAACCTTAGAGCGGCCTCCTCTTTGGACATTCCCGCAACCCCTTCCATGGGCGCATCTGGCGAGAACAGGCCGCCAATCCGCATTATTCTCAGACGATCCAACTGTTCTTCCAGGCGATCAGACCGTGACCAAAAGGTCTGTCTGTTTTTCCAAGGAAGGAGTTCAAAATCTGGCACCAGGGAATCAGAATTGATAAAGCTGACGCTTTCTACGGCACCTTTGTCATCCTTTTTGGCGTTGAGCAGATTTTGCACTGCCACAAACATGGTTTGGAACGGTTGCTCTTGTGCATCCTTCATCGCGTCGGTAAACTCAGGCAGTCCCGTCACGCCATTAGCAGCCCTGATGACTGCATTGACGCGAAGTTTCAATGTCGAGCCTTCCTGTGACACGGCCCTGTCCCACCTTTGCGCAATTCCAGCATTAGCAGTGAAGCCAGCGTAGTTGCCTCCGATCTGGGCCTTCAGAGATCTAAACGCCGATTCTTTCGCGTTGGTAGACGCATACTGAAAATCGACAACCACCTGTATACGTATGGCTCTTCGAAGTTCAGTGGCGATCAATATCCCACATTGAGAAATGAAGGTGTGGGCTCCCTTACTTGCGAATGATCGACCCAACTTATTTAGCTCAACATTTGCGCCATACGCTTTGCCTGTGTCCACAACAGCCTCGACAATGACGCCTAGGGATCGATCATCTCTCCTGAATTCTGCCGATTTGCCCGCCTGCGAAGAAATCTTTGCTGAGACTCCTGCGACACCTATTTGGAAACCTCCGCCGGCTGAGAGCTCAGTTGTAAGTTTTGAAGTCTCAGTGTGACTTTTTGATTTGTTATCAATTGCAATAGTGAATGTGGTCTCGGCACTGTCGAGGTCCTTTCTGTCAGCGGTAAAGCAAGGCGCAGCTTTAGACCAGTCCGACCTCAGACCTTGCCCAATATCAATAAGTTCGACAGGGGCATCGACGCCGGCTGCAGCTCTAATTCCCTCGGCGTTGACTGCCGGCGCCAAGAACAATGCTATCAGGATCGCGATTGAGAATGCTGGCAGCGACATATCCGTTCTCCGCTTTGGCGACCTGAGTGACCTAGTTGCTAGTATACATCGGTCAGAAATCACCGCAGCGAAAAAAACGCGATGCTTGCTCACTGGGCGCGCTGGTCTGCCCCCCTTGTTGCGTATGGTTCCATTGGCAAAGCCGCTCCCGCAGGTCACGGAGTCTCCTTCCGAACGCATGTCATGGGCGGCCCGTCGCTGGTCGGAAGTGACGCGTCGAGATGGTCCGCAGCCATCGATGGCAACTGCGCGCGAACCCCGGATACACCGCCGCCCCGAAGAGCGGAGTTGGAGTCCGCGACCGTGAGCCGAACAGGCGAGTTGAAACGTATGCTGGAAGAGATGCGCGAGCGCTACGAAGAATAGCACCGGAGCCGGTGGGCTTTGTCACGGCAGTGATATTTTTCTGACGTGGTGGCGTTGATGACTTGCTGACGCAGCTCTGGAGTGACCAGTCTGTGACCAGGACTGGTGAACTGTGGTGTGATAGGTGCGCCCGAAGAGATTCGAACCCCCTGCGCGTCCAGCCAATGATAGGCGAGTAGCACGGGGCCAGTCACAGATCGGGCTGAAATTTTTATAAGGGCTGACCTAAAGCCTTCCATGCTCACTTCAGACAGAGTGCCGTAGCCGTCAATACTCAAATTTCGGCGTCTTTGCACTATCTCATCGTATGTCATGGCGGCTTCCGAGCTTTTTCCGGTCAACGGTCAGCTTAAGGGCATTTCTCGTGGATCTGTTGGCGAGGTTTCACTGAGCTAGATGCTCGTCGGCCAGTCCATTGTTGCGGCAGGTCCTCCCGCGTAGATCAATACGATTGGGCTGCTCCAGCCTTCCGTTCCTTGCACCCCGATTAGTTCGTATTGGATGCCTTCGTTTGTATCGATGTTCCTCAACACAACTCTGACCGGGGCGTCATCGGCGCCCATTATGTCTGCTGACCCCCAGTGCCTCGATTAATTCTCTCAGCGTCATGGCAATTACCCCAGTGCATTGATCGCTATTTCGACGGAAGCCCTTCTAAATGCCCGTGACTTGCCCGGGTTTGCATGGCCTGCGTGAGCATTGCATCAAACTGCTGGCGAATATCTTTCCGATCATTGATGGGCGTAGTCGTCCAGACGGCCCTGTCTGCATCGTGAACTTGGATGCCATATCCACTTGGCACCTTTCGCCTGACCACCGTCCCCGACGCTCTGTAGCCAAGTGTCCGTTCGCCTCTCTCAATCTTTCGCCTTCAACTCAATCGACCACTCCAGCTCCGGTGTGATCCTGCAACAGAACAAAGGCCCATCGTGTTTGTTCGACATCGTCTCGCTGCCTTCCTCTTGGGTCTGACTCTAGCGCCGCGGCTTACGGCGTCCTGCTTTTCGCGCCGATCCCAATATGTGTCGGCTAACAAACATGCACGCAGGCTAATGTAAGCGCAATATCATCTGCAGAATTAGTTTTGGGGAACGGGCCGTCGGCGCTTGCTTGCATTGTTGCACTAGGCGATGTTGCCGCTGGGCAAGCAATAACTGGGGGATGAAAACTGTGAAGCGATGTGTTTTGTTGATGTCGATGTTCGCTGGCGTGGCAGGGTGTGCCACACCCCCTGACAAGATCGCAGGTGTTCCGAATGCCGGCCCTTGCACACAGGCGGACCGAGAGCGTTTGGCCATCGTATCGAATCAGCAAAACAAGGCTGTGACCGGCGACGCCTTGGGCGTATTTCTTATAGGCGTGCCCGTCTCCTCTATGTCAGGAGGAGACCACGAAACCGAGATCGCAATTCTCAAAGGGCGCTGTGGCGCGCCAAAAACCTAGCGTGGCCAAACTGCCGCAGGCTACCGACGGATTGCCCTTAGCCGACAAGCCAGCGACGACCTTCGTTGGCATAAATTGACCGAGGCTGGCGTGCTCAGGGTTATCCCAATGATCATTGGCTCTTTGAGATGCCGCTCAAGGGCGCGCGCGAAAGTGGCTTCGCTGCTGTCAGCGACACGACCGGGGGTCACGACCACGCCATGACCTATTCCAAAGCAAGAGAGCTCCTCCGCTTGGCTGATTTCGCCTCTTCAAGGTTCCGCGGCGTCACGCTGACGGATATCTGTGAGCATTTCGAGGTAAGCCATCGAACAGCGCAGCGCATGACTTGGGCGCTCTCGGAGGCATTTCAACATTCGGTGGAGATTGCCGAAGATCAAACCAGGGAACGGCGCTGGATCGTTCGAGAGGTCCCACTCGCTAGATTGCGGCTCTCCGGTGACGAGGAGCTCGAGGGGCTTGAATTCGCGATTTCCCGCCTTCGCGAAAGCGGTGATTCAAGGCAGGCCCGCGCTTTGGCGAGCCTTCGCGACCGTCTTCTGGCCGCGCTGCCAGTCAAAGAAGCACGGCGCGCGGAAGCTGATGCGGAAGCGATGCTTGAAGTTCATGGAGTTGCAGCAAGGCCAGGTCCAGTCGTTGCCGTGGCACAGGCCGTAACCGACGCAGTGACCGCAGCGCTTCGCGGACCATACAGGCTTCGCTTTAGCTACAATGACAGTCTACGTCTTGTTGAACCTTACGGCGTTCTTCTCGGTGCGCGACGCTACCTCGTCGGGAGGCAACCCGATAAAGGGCTGAAGCTTCGGCATTTCCGCTTTGACCGAATTAGAGCGGTCGAGGTGACGGACGAATGGTTTGCGCGAGACTTCGATTTTGATCTTGCAGCCCACGCGGCGCGAGCGTTTGGCTCGTTCCAGGACGACAGCCAGTTCGGTGAGGTCGTGTGGCGCTTCGCTCCAGAAGCGGCCGATCGCGCCGCGGAATGGCGATTTCATCCCAACCAGCAAGTGCGCCGGACTGTCGATGGCGCACTTGAGGTGCGGTTTGAGGCCTCTGGCTGGCTTGAGATGGCGTGGCACCTTTACCAATGGGGAGATACTGTCGAAGTCATCAAACCCAAAGAGCTCGCTGATATCGTTCACGTGGCCCGAAGGGCTGATTTTGATGCACTTCCCTGATTAATGTTCACAGTTTGTTCGATAGTTCAATCCCCTTCAACGTTCGTCAACGTTCGGACCATCCCCCTCCATGACAGCTTCTGACACCCTCGCGTGATATCTCATGTGAATTCGGATCGCTCTTTTGGCTCCGGCTCAATCTGGCTCAGGTGATCTTCGCATGTTTCGTTTCATTCATTCCTCCGATCTGCACCTCGGTCGCAGGTTCGGCAACTTTCCGGAAGACGCGCGCGGTCGCCTGGTAGAGGCTCGGCACGCGGTGATCGGACGTCTAGCCGCTTCCGCACAAGATCACGGTGCAAGCCACGTGCTGCTTGCAGGAGACGTTTTTGACACGGAAACGCCTTCTGACGCCGTTTGGCGTCACGCCCTGGCTGCGATGAGCTTCGCACAAGGCATTCAATGGTGGATTCTTCCCGGGAATCACGACAGCCTGGCCGCTGAGGCTCTCTGGGGTCGCGTGCGCACCCATGCGCCGACAAACGTCCATCTTCTTAGTGCGCCGGAACCAGTCGAAATAGCGCCGCGCGTGGTTCTCCTGCCCGCTCCTGTGCCTCGCCGCTTTCCCGGCCGCGATCTGACAGAGTGGATGCCCCTTTGCGCTACTCCTGAGGACCACTTCCGGATTGGGCTGGCACATGGCGGGGTTCTTTCATTTGGGTCCGAGGACGGCGGGGCCGAGATCATACCGCCCGATCGCGCCAAGTCTGCTCGACTCGACTATCTTGCGCTTGGTGATTGGCACGGACTGAAGCAGTTCGGCGATCGCACTTTCTACTCTGGCACGCCCGAGCGCGATCGATTCAAGCACGGCGGGCCCGGCTCTTGTCTCGCTGTCACCCTGATGGGTCCGGGCTCAGTGCCCCAGGTCAACGCCATTCAGACCGGCCAGTTCGACTGGCGGGAAGCACCACTTGCTCTCACACCTGCACAGGATGCAGTGGCTGCGCTGGAGATGCTGCTGCCGGCCGAAGGCAGGGCGAGACGCGACATGCTTCTCAGAATTCGAGCCACTGGTTGGCTGAGGCTGCCAGCGCGCATGGCTCTCGCGCGTGCCGCAGAGCTCGCAACGCCCGAGTTCTGGCATTTCGAATTCGACGATGCAGATCTCGCCACCGAATGCAGCCTGGAGGACCTCGATGGAATTGCGTTGAGCGGCGCGCTGCGGCTGGCGGCCGAAGGTCTCCATCAGAGGTCTGAGGACGCGGCAACGAATCCCACGGATCGGGCGATCGCCGCGGCGGCACTTAGGCGCCTTTACAACTATGTGCAGGGAGAGGCCCAATGAAGCTCGTCGCGATACGTCTCGATAATGTCCGACGGTTCACCGACACCGTTGAGATCACAGGTATCGGCACCGGACTGAACGTCCTCTCGGCCCCGAATGAGAGCGGCAAGTCGACCATTGTTGATGCGCTCCACGCGCTCTTTTTCAAAGGCTACAGGTCGTGGGACAAAGAAGTTGCGAGTCTTGCGCCGCATGCCGGTGGCGATCCTCAAGTGGCGGTCGAAATTGAAATCGGCAACAGCCGCTTCAAAGTGGAAAAGCGTTGGAGCAAGACGCGCAAGGGCGAGGCCAAGGTCTTTCGCGACGCGCACCTGATCAAGCAGGCGGACGATGCCGAGACATGGCTCGCCGAGGTGCTCAAATCGCCTAGGGACGGGGGGCCGGCCGGCCTCCTCTGGGTGCGGCAGGGCTTGACGAGTCTCGACGAAGGCGAATCCGCCCACTCAGCACGGCGCGACTTGCTCTCTTCAGTCACCGGCGAGGTCGAAGCAATGACCGGCGGGCGCCGCATGGACGCGACGCGGGACCGTTGTCGGCGGGAACTCGACCGCTACGTGACCAGCAGCGGGAAAGCGAGAGTTGGCGGTCCACAAAAGCTCGCGGAAGACGAGGTCTTGGCGCTCGATCTGCAGCGCGAAGGGCTCGTCGGCAAGGCGGCCTCTCTATGCGCGGAACTTGATCGCCGGCGTAATCTAAGGCGCGAGCTCGCTAGTCTCGAAGACGGAGAGCAGGATTCGGCAAGGATGGCGCGGCTCGCAGAGGCGCAGGCCGTCCATGACGAGGCATCCCGTCATGCAGAAGCGCTTGAGCGTGCGATTGAAACAGAAAGATCGAAACGCCTTGAGATGGAACGAGCCCTGGAGAGGCTTGCGACAATCGGGACCGCGCTTACCGAAGAAAGGGCTGCCAGAGCCGCCTTTGAGTTGGCCATCGCTGACGCCGCCATCAGGGACAAGGGGCATCGTGAGGCTGAGGCTGCGTTAGCCGAGGCGAGAAGGAGTTTCGACAAGGCGTTCTCATTGGCAGAAACTGCCTCTGATATCTTTCGAAGGGCACTACGTGCCCAGACAGGCGTCGCGACAGCCGAGCGGCGAGCGGAGCTTGCGCTTCGACTGACCCAGGCTGAAGGCTTGCGGACGGAGCTTGAGAAAGCCGTAGCGGACGCCAAGGTTGGCCTCACGGACAAGGTGCTGCGTCAATTGGAGGACCGGGCTGGAGAGGTCCGGGTTCTACGAAAGGCACGCGAGATCGAGGCCGTCGCACTCACGATGAGGTATGCCGTCGGACGAACAGACGGTGTCGCGCTCGACGGTCAGCCGTTGCCCGATGGAAATCGTGTGGCAATACCCGATGGCGCCACGCTCGAGATTGACGGCATTGGATGCCTAACTGTCCATCCCGGTGCACAGTCCGCCGCCGATACGCTTGCGGTAGCCGAGAAGGCGCTTGCCGACGCACTTGAAGCGTCTGGCTACGAGAACATGGAGACCGCGCGCGCGGCCGCGCATCTCCGGCTTGAGGCCGAAGCGCGACGCCGGAATGCTGAACACGAGTTCAATGGAGCGGCGCCGAATGGGATCGAAGCTTTGCGGGAAAGTATCGCGCGCCTGCCTGAACCCGTCGAAGCGGAACCCGAACTTCCGAGCGCAAAGGAAGCTCAGGAGGCCGAAGTAGCAGCGAAACAGGCTCTTACAGACGCAACCGACACACTTGAGAAAGCCCGTTCTGCGTTCGAAATTGCGCAGACTGCAGCCGCCCGCGTTGCCGCAGCTGCGGAAAGCGCAGCGGAGAGGGTCTCCAGGGCACGCTCCGCGCTCTGCAGCTTCGAAGATGCCGAGGCCGAAAAGACGAGCCTCACAAACGAGCTTGTCGGGCATCGGACCGCGTTGGCCGAAGCGATTCGACAGCGCCAGGCGATCTTGGCTGTGGCGCCTAATCTCGAAGCAGCGAAGGCTGGGCTACAACGTGCACAATCGGTCATCACACGCGTCGAACAGGACCGCCAACGCATTCGCGTTGATCTCGGAAAGTTGGATACGGCGATCGACATGCATGCTGCGGAGGCCGTCGAGGAAGAGCTTGCCGACGTTGAAATCCGACTAAAAGCAGCGAGGAGGAGACTTAATGAGATCATGTTCGAGGTCTCGGTCCTGCAGACGGTGGACGAGGCGCTTGAATCCGCTCGAACAGCTGCACGTGACCGCTACGTTGAGCCGGTCCTGAGGGAACTCACGCCACTCATCCAACTGCTCTGGCCCGAGGCCGAGCTTCGCTTCGACGCCGAGAAAGTCCTGCCGACGGCTCTGGTTCGAGCCGGGACGGAGGAAGACTTTGACATCCTGTCGGGCGGCACTAAGGAGCAAATAGCGCTTCTCGTGCGGCTGGCCTTTGCTCGAATGCTGGCGAAGTCAGGCAACCCCGCACCAGTGATCCTCGACGACGCGATCGTTTACACTGACGACGACCGCATCGAGCGCATCTTCGACGCCTTGACGCGGCAGGCCCAAGATCTGCAGATCATCGTATTTTCGTGCCGACAGAGAGCCTTCCGAGATCTCGGAGGCCGGGGCCTAGCAATTGTAGGACAGGAATCTTTGTTGGATGCCGCGTAATGAAACGCGACGGGAATGGGCTTCGCCTATCGGCCTCAGATTTGATGCGGTTCACGGCCTGCTCGCACGCTGCACGCCTAGACCTTGCACATCTCGCAGGCGAGGGGCCGCAGCCGGCGGATGACAGCGAAGACGCGGCCCTACTTCAAAGATATGGCGACGCGCACGAAGCGGCCCATCTCGTGCGGCTCGAGACGAGCGGAAAGCGCGTCACCAAAGTTGAAAAGGATGGGATCGCCTTCGATGATGCTGTCGAAGCGACCCTCGACGCTCTTCGAAATGGCCCGGACATTGTTTTCCAGGGAGCACTAGAAGGAGGCATGTGGGGCGGATACTCCGATTTCCTCGAGCGGGTTGATTTGCCCTCGAAACTCGGAGGATTTTCCTACGAAGTTACAGACACCAAGCTGAAGCGCAAACCTGCCCCGGCTCATGTCTTACAACTCGTGCTTTATTCCGACCTGCTGGCAACCACCCAGGGCCGTAGTCCAGAACGAGCCCACGTGGAGCTTGGTGACGGCACGCGTTTCAGTTTCCGTCTCGCGGAATATGCTGCGTATGCTCGCGCAGCGCGAGAGAGGCTCGAGTCTTTCGTTGTCGAACCAACGAAAACCCGACCTGTGCCTTGCGCAACTTGTAATCTCTGTCGCTGGCGCGAACATTGCGCTGGAGAGTGGGAGCAAGGGGACAGCCTTTTCCGCGTTGCAGGCATGACAAGAGCCCAGGTGGAAAAGCTTGAGGCAACCGGCATCACAACGATGGCCAATCTCGCCCAACAATGTGGCCGCGTGCCGAAGATGGCCGAGGCGACACTCGAAAAGCTTAGGACTCAGGCAGCGCTGCAGCAAGAGCGGAAGAGTGCCGAACCGACCTATGCTCTGCGGCCTCCCCTTCCCGGCAAGGGCTTCGACCTGATGCCCCGGCCCCATCCGGGCGATCTCTACTACGACATCGAAGGTGACCCGTTCTATGCTGAAACTAACACCGAAGGCCTCGAATACCTACACGGCGTCTGGGATGGGAAGGCTTTCAAAGCATTCTGGGCTCATGATTTTGCGGAGGAGAAGGAGGCGATTGTTGGCCTTTTTGACCTCTTCGAGCAGAGCATAGCGCAGAACCCGCAAGCTCATATCTACCACTACGCATCATATGAAATCAGCGCGCTTCGCAAGCTCGCCACTCGGCATGGCGTCGGCGAAGCGCAACTCGACCGGTGGCTGAGGGAGCGCCGTTTCATCGACCTCTATGCCGTTGTTCGGGGAGGCGTCTACGCATCCGAACCATCCTATTCAATCAAGGATATGGAGGCTTTCTACGATCTTTCCCGCACAGGCGAGGTGACGACTGCAGGGGGATCCGTGGTCGCTTACGAGAAGTGGCGTGAAAGCCGTGACGCCGCCATCTTGGAAGAGATCGAGGACTACAATCGCATTGACTGCGTCTCGACGGAACGGCTGCGCGATTGGCTGCTCGAAATCCGGCCGGACGGGCGCTGGCTGGAACTCGGCGAAGGCTTCACCGAGAAGTCTGTAGAGGCCGAAGCCGAGGTCGACGATCTCGCCGAGTTGCTGCGCGAATCCAGCCTACCCGAGGACCGTCGGCGGCTCTTGTATGACCTCGGCGTTTTCCACTGGCGCGAGCGCAAACCTGCTGCGTGGGCTGTATTCGACGCCGCTGCGAAGGATTTCGAAGAGCTCTGCGATGATATGGAATGCCTTGGCGGTCTCGTCGCTGACGGGCCGCAACGGCCGGTGAAGAGGTCGAATGAGCGAGATTACCGATATCCGCCACAGGAGACGAAGCTAAGGGCAGGCAAATCCTCGCAGTTTGCTCTCGAAGTCGGTTTCGGACAGGTCGACATCACATCGCTTGACCGGGGTGCTCGCAGGGTAACGCTGAAAATGGGGCCGAGCTCCGGCGAGGCGCTCCCGGACCGTCTTGATCTTATTCCAACCTTCGCACGAGACGCCAAACCCATTCCCTCCGCTGTTCGCAAAGTTATCGAGGACCAGTGTAGAGACCGCGCGAACACGGCAGCCGAGGACCTCCTCTCACGCAATCCGCCGCGCTTCAAAGTTGCATCACCGCTTCCCCTGGAGGCGGCAGATCCCCTCCGAGGAACTATTGCAGCCATTCGGGCGATGGATGCGACTGTCCTGCCAGTCCAAGGCCCGCCCGGCACAGGCAAAACGTATGTCGCCGCGCGTGCCATCCTGGCCCTCGTCAAGGACGGCCATCGCGTCGCCGTTTCATCCAATAGCCACGAAGCCATCCGCAACGTCCTGATGGCCTGCGTAGATGCGCTGCGCGATGACGCCGACGTCGGCCTGACACTTGCGCAGGTCCAGCTCGCCCACAAGATTGGATCCGACACCGGCGAGGCACCGATCGGCTACGAGGCCATCGCCAGTGTGCGGAACAACGACGATCCTGCACTTGAAACAGCACAGGTAGTCGGCGGGACAGCCTGGCTGTTTTCGAGGGACCAACTTGAGGGCGCGTTCGAATACCTCTTCCTCGATGAGGCTGGGCAGGTTTCTCTCGCAAATGCGGTCGGAATGTCGAATGCGGCGAGGAATCTTGTCCTTGTAGGCGACCCACGCCAACTCCCTCAGGTAATCCAGGGAGCGCACCCTGATCCGGCAAATCTCTCTTGCCTCGACTGGGTTCTCGGCGAAGGGCAGAACGTTGCGCCGGACCGGGGGATTTTTCTTCCTGTCACTCGTCGCATGCATCCCAAAGTCTGCAGCTTCATTTCATCGCAGTTCTACGAAGGCCGGCTGCATCCACACGAAACGACGTCGCGGCAAGCAATCCATTCACCGGGCCTGCCCAATGCCGGCGCGTGGCGGATTCCGGTGATCCACCAAGGACGCGCACAGGAATGTCCTGAAGAGGTCAGTGCAATCCGTGAGAAGATTGACCTCCTGCTTGCCGGAAAATGGACCAACAGTGACGGTTTGGTGCGCCCGTTGCGGAAGGACGACATCATCGTTGTCGCCCCTTACAACGCGCAGGTGAACGCCCTAGCCGAAGCTTTGCCTGACATCAGGGTAGGAACCGTCGACAAGTTTCAGGGGCAGGAAGCGCCAATTGCCATTGTCTCAATGACTGCCTCTTCCGCGGAAGAAACATCCCGCGGCATTGAGTTCCTCTTTTCCCGCGAGCGGCTCAATGTCGCCGTGAGCCGCGGCAAGGCACTGAGCCTGGTATTCTTTTCGCCTCGACTCCTGCAGACGGCGTGCTCGACCGTCGAGCAAATTCGTCTCTTGAACACGCTCTGCGCACTTCCCGACATGCCTACAGAATGGGACGAACGGACGGAATGAGTCGATGAAGGACACCGCAACAGCCCGCCTTAAATTCGAGACGCTCAAGGGAAAGCAGCGTCAACTCCGGGCGGGTTTCCCCGAGCATTTCGGCCTTCGCGTCCACCGGTCGATCAGTTGGATCGGACGGGCTGAAGCCGAAGCCAACGATCCCGCTGCGGCGTTCCTGTTCCTCTGGATCGCATTTAACGCCGCCTATGCAGACGAGCGCGACGTGCGAGGTGAACGTGAGGCATTCGCATGGTTCTTCGGAATGCTCCGCGACCTCGACAAGGACCGCCGCATCTATGACACGGTCTGGACTCGCTTTCCCGGACCCATCCGGCTGTTTCTTGAGAATCGCTTCGTCTTTGGTCCGTTTTGGTCCCGCCAGAACGGGATCGACGGTTACGACGACTGGGAGCAACGATTCAATGCCGCAAGGCGCGCCTTCCACGGCGCGCTGATGACCCGCGATACCGCCAGTATCCTGTCAATGCTATTCGACCGCCTCTATGTGCTCCGCAACCAGCTCGTTCACGGCGGCGCAACTTGGAACTCGAGCACCAACCGCAACCAACTTCGTGACGGCGCCGACATCCTTGGGTTTCTCATCCCGATCATGATCGACATCATGATGGACAACTCAACCGAGGATTGGGGACGACCATTCTATCCGGTTGTTGAGAATTAGACCCCTGTTTACGCCGACAAAGGCACAACCGCCCGCAACAAATTGGCCGCGATGAAACAGCTGAACCGGGGGACGCTCTTGGAAGCCAACCCAAAAACTAAGCCTAGGGAACACTCGCAGATGAACACTTTGAGCTACCAAGTGCGCCATGAGGACTTCGGAGACGGGCTTGAGACTTGGGCGATCTATCTGACAGCGAAAAACGAGGAAACAGGTCGTTCAATTTCGACCCATGTCCGGGACGTGAGGACCAAAGACGCCGCCCTCGACGTCATCGATTCGCTTGGCGGCTCGAAGGCGACCTGAATGCGATTCTGGAACTGGTTCAATACTGTGCACTGGTCGAACTCCCAACTTCAGCCGCAGCCAAGCGTTCCCTCGGATTCGTCGGCCTTTGTGCTGTCTAAGCCGGTAGTTGATGAACCGCAGATCACCCCGATGCCGCCGGCCGTGAACGTTTTCTATGCTGCATCGGGGTCCGCTATTGATCGCGGCCTTCGCGACATCATCTTCGATCTTGAGACAACGGGAACATCCGGCGAAGACCGGATTATCGAGATCGGCGCCATCGAGCTGATCAACCGGGAGCCTACGGGTCGCGCCTATCAGACGCTCGTAAACCCCGAAGGTCGAAAGAGCCATTGGGCGGCAGAAAGGAAACACGGCATCAGTTCATCAGAACTGGTCGGTCAGCCGCCCTTCGCCGCGGTGGTGCCAGGCTTCTTGGAATTTGTCGGCGGGGCGACGCTGATTGCCCACAACTGCTTTGGCTTCGACCGACGAATGCTCAATGGCGAGCTTGAGCGCGCTGGATTGGCCCAGATTCCAGCGGATCGCTTTCGCTGCACGCTCGAAATGGCGCGTTCGAAGTTTGTCGGCAGTTGCTCGCTCGACGCGCTGTGCGATCGTTTCGAAATCGACCGCAGGCAACGCAACACGCATAGGGCGCTGATCGACTGCGAACTCCTCGCGATAGTGTATGCCAAACTCGACGCGGCAGCCGTCGATCCGGAAGCGACGGCAAGAGCGGCGCCGTCTAGTGAGAGAGATGGTTGAGGATATGCGAGCCGGTGTCACCGAACTGGCGGCAACGTTGGATCGCAAGGATCTCACGGAGACGATACGCTCAGAAACGTCCGGAGATCGCCTCCCAGGGTCGGCAAGAGTTTGACTGCCGAAGCCATCGACGCTCTTCAAGCAAGCGGTGTCGGCGCCTGGTGCGTCCAGCGACTTGACGAACTCTCTGACGATTTCGACAGGCTTATGGACGACATCGCTTCTCGGCTTGGCGAGTTGGAGCATGAAATGAGTTTGGCCGAACTGAATACTATTACGACGCCAGCCACATCTTTACGCAACGTCGCTGAATTGACCGCAAACAAGTTGTCGGCGATGACCATCAAGTGATACTGTGGAGACGGGGGTCGATGTCGAAAGCGCCAGACGACCAACGACTTCGAAGGGGTTTCATTGCTTGACCACACAATTAGGCGGCTACTCGCGCTTTACCCGCGAGGCGCCACCGACGATCAGCTTGTCTGGCGGTTGAGGTCGTCCGGGCTACGCATCGGTGCGTCCGAGATGCTTGCCGGATTGCTCTCTCTGGCCGAGCGCAGAGAAATCGTGCGGGCGCGGAACGGGCGATGGATGGCGGTCTCACAGTCCGCGATTGCTGCACCAACGACGGGGCCCAACCCCAGCGCCAACAACGCTGGCGCAACAATTCTTTACTCGGTTCCTGCCGCCTGCAGAGCAGTAGATCCCCCTCCTCCTTCGGGAATTGCCGAGTCGCCTACAGTCGCGTCTTTGCCAGATTGGGCGACGCTCCTTGGCTACTACGCTGCGACACAACGGCAGGATCCTCGTGGCCAGATAGTGGAATTCCCTGACCGTCATGCCGTGAGCTGGCAACTTCTTCGCAGTTCGGGCCATTGGTGGGAGGACGCCGAGGTCCGCGTGGCAATGGAGTTGTTGCCGGAAAGCTTCCGGGAGGCACTTGCTCGCCGGACAGTTCGGACGGCTGCGGTGGGATGGCCTGTTTCCATCTTTTCGATCGCCGAAGGCCCCGCCTGTATACCTGGTCTGCTCCTGCCAGCTGACTGGCGAATCGAAGGGTCAGATCTGGTGCTGAATTTGGAGGCCGCACAGCCGACCGTAAACCCAGCGTGGTTGAGGGAGGTGCGGCGCAACTCCAGGTGGAGCGAAAGCGCGCTGCTCGACACCCTTTTTCCCGAGGGAGATGAAAGCGACCTCGCCGCCGTGGGTAGCCGGATGAGGCACGCTCTAGCAACGTTGGGCGGCGCGCAGCTACGTCCAGCTGATCTCGCGCCGGAGCTGGCCGTCCACGGCACCGGTCTGCGAAATGCGGCGGCCTTGTTCCTGATCGAGGATGGGACATTCACCAAAGGAGCAGCTGACGATCTTGAAGCTCTTCGAGCCTGGTCAACTGAAATGCGTTCCGGCACTGCGCTGGCGGAGTTGTTCGCGCGGGATGCCAAGAGCCCCGAGACCTCAGAGGTGGCTGTCCTCTCGCCGACCAACTTGACTGACAGTCAGTTGGAGGCAGCGGAGGCGGCGCTGCAAGGGCCTTTGACGGTAATCCAAGGCCCGCCCGGCACCGGCAAGAGCCAAGTCATACTTTCCCTCATTGTTTCGATTGTGATGGCCGGTCGGAGCGTGCTGTTTGCGGCGAAGAATCACCAAGCGTTGGACGAGATTGAGCGACGTTTGAAGGAGATCGTCCCCGCGGTTCCCCTGTTGGTTCGAGGTCGCGATGCTGACGGCGATCGGAATACAAATTTCCTTAATGCGCTTTTCGATATCGCTGGTGGCGAAGCGAGGAAGCCGGCTGATGTCGATGGCATCGAGGCTGCACGGCTCGCCCTACTCAATTCCGCGCAATCGGCGGCGGCTGACCGTCGGCGGATGCGCGATCGAACGGCCCTTCACCTAGCGCTATCTGAGCTTGCCGATCGGCATGAGCTGATCTGCCGCCACCTTCCCGACGGGTCGGCAAGACGACCTCGCATTTCATGGGTGAAACGCGCATTGCTGTCCCTGCATCGGTTACTGGGCCGCTCAGTCGATCTTACTATTCCGCTGCCCGATCTTGTTCCACTTGCTGAACTAAATGCGCGAATAGCCGAGGTGCGGCGCAGACTTCAAAAACTTGACTCGCGACCGATTGACGACAGCAAAGGAGACTTCGACCCGGCCGTAGGTGCCGTTGAAATCCGCTCGTTCCTGCCAAGATGGGCGGCCGTGAAGACGCAGGCAGGAGAGGCAGAGTGGTTGCGGATATCTGAGCGCGCCAAGGAAATCCAATTTGGCAACATCAAAAGCGCGCGAAGAATGATGCCGGAAGACGCACGCGCAGTGCTTGAGCATCGCCCGGTTTGGGCCATCAGCAGCCTATCAGTCCCCTCTCGCGTGCCGCTCATTCCTGGCCTGTTTGATTACGTGATCTTCGATGAATCGAGCCAGTGTGATATTGCTTCAGCCCTGCCTCTCTTGGCGCGGGCGCGCAAGGCTGTCGTCGTTGGCGACCCGATGCAACTGCGTTTCGTCCCAGCGTTGGGCATCGCCACCGAGCACGCTCTTATGGACGCGGAACGCATTCCGCAACAGGGACGGGCGTCGATTGCGCAAAGCATTAATTCGCTGTTCGATTTCTGTGGGCGCCAGCCAAACGCACGGCGTTTGTTTCTGCGAGATCAGTTTCGCTCAGCGCCGGAGATTGTCGATTATCTGAACTCCGATTTCTACAGCGGCAAGCTCATAAGTAGGCGAGAGGATGATGCCTTCCGCCCCCCGTCTGGCTACAAACCCGGATTGGTATGGGAAGATGTTGCGGGCACCGCCAGCAGACATGAGGGTGGAACCATTAACAAGGCCGAGGCGGAGCATATCGCCACGGTTCTTCGCCGAATGGCCAATGACTTAGAGTTCACGGGCACGGTCGGAGTGATTTCCCCATTCAACGCGCAGGTGGCGGAAATCGAATTCAAGGTCCAGGGCCTCCTGACGATGAGCCAACGGGAGCGCCTGTCGCTTAGGATTGCGACAGTGGACAAGTTTCAAGGCGGAGAGGCCGATGTAATCCTTTTCTCGCTTGTGCTTGCCCCCGGCTGCCCTTCCTCGGCTCGAACCTTTTTGCAAAAGGAACGCCGGAGACTGAACGTGGCAATTAGCCGGGCTCGCGCGCTCTGCATTGTAGTGGGGGATCTCTCTCATGCTCGGTCCTGCAACATCAAGCACATAGAATACCTCGCACAACGTGCAATCACTTCTTGGTCGCCCCCGCGCCCGCCCTTCGACAGCGACTGGGAGCGCAGACTCGACACCGCGATGCGAGCGCGAGCGCTTCAGCCCATGCCACAATACCCGGTTGGCTCACGATACCTCGACTTCGCGCTCGACCCTCAAGGGGTCAAACTCGATGTCGAGGTGGACGGCAGGCGCTGGCACTTGGATGCGGACGGAAACCGGAAGGTGAGCGACCGGCTACGGGATGCCGAACTTCGTGCCCGCGGCTGGAAGGTGCTCCGCTTCTGGGTTCACGAATTAGCGAATGATATGGAGGCATGCGTTGACCGGATTGAACATGAACTCAGGCGCGCCTGACTCAGCCCGAGACCAAGCCGCTCCAGTCGGCGGTCGGATATGGATCGCTCTCGTGGCGATGCTGGGGCTGGCCGTAATCGGATTGAATCTGGTCGTCTTCACAATGGTGCAGGGTGCCCAGCGCGTCGCAGAGAGTCGCGAGACTGAGTTGCAGCGCCGGACGCTGATTGTATCGGCGACGGAGGAGCGAAAAGGTGAGTTGGAGCAAGCTATTCGCAGCCTCGATGACAAAAGAGTAGAAGCTCAGCGCGCAAAAGAGGATGCCGAAAGGAGTGCCTCGGACGCTGACAAGATAAAAGGTGATCGCGACAGGGCCTTGGCTGAATTGAACAAGGCACGATCCGACCTTGCCGAGGCAGAAAGAGGCCAGGACGCGGCAAAGGCTGCCGAGGGCAAAGCCAAGAGCATGGTTACCCAGCTGAATGCGCAGATCGAGAAATCTACCGACGATCTGACGCAGAGTGCTCAAGAGCTCAAAAAATTGGAAGCAAACCTCGCAGAGGTGAAGGACGAGATTTCAGCGGAGGATCAGTCGCGTTCGGATGCCGAGGCAAAAGCCCAGAAGGCGCGCTCCCACGGGGCTACGGCTGAAGGTAACCTCGAAAAGTCGAGAGATGAACTCGAGAAGGCCGAGAGCGAACTCGCAGCCGTGAAAAAGGACCTAGCTGAGAAACAGGCTGCCTTAAGCGGAGCGCAGCAGATGTTAGCAAATGCTTCGGCCGCTGCAGACGAACAAGGGCAGCGGACCTCCGAGGCCGAAGAGAAGGCAAAGGCTGCCGAACAGAGACGCGCCGCCGCAGAGACGCGATTGGCGGAAGGTAGCTCGAATGAGGCTACGCTCAATGACCGCTTGGCGAAGCTGAAGGCCGATGCTGCGGCTGCACAAGTTCAATTGGATGCGCAGCTTGCCTCTCTCGACAAGGTCCGAGACGACGTAGCTCAGCAAACCGTAGCCTTCACTCGACTTCAGGTGGAGGTAGAGCGACTGCAGTCGCAGAGTGCCGCTGCCACGCAAGATGCTGCGACCGCGGATCAGGCAGCTGCGGCGCGGATGGCGGCAGAGAAGGAATTGGCGAAGGCGCAAGGCAATCTGGTGGGGGTGAATGGCCAGCTTGCTAGCGCACAGGCCGAATTGGCTCGCACGAGAGCACAGATCGCAGACACTGCAATGGACGCAGAGGCGGCGGCCAAAAAGGCCGAGATCGCGCGGCTTGAAGCCGACAAGATGGCGTTGGAAGCAAGAAACACCCTCGAAAGCCTGAACAGCGAAATTGAAACTGCAAAAGCCCATTTGGCGGAGGTCAAAGTCACCTCCCCTGAACAAATTGCGACACCTACGACCGACCCCGGTCCGGCCGCCACGGACAATTCCGTGCCGCCGCGCGCAGCGAAGGAATGAGGAAACACGATGTTAGCCTTTGATCCCGCCACCCTCGTTCTGCCGTCACTCTTGGCACTCACAGCGCTCGCCGTCTTGATGAGCGGTATCGCAACCATGTTTCAGATTCGGCGTGCGCGGCTACCCGATGCGACTCGCTACGAGCATGTGCGCGAGCTACGCGCACAAGAGGAAGGGCTATTAGCCCAGCGACGAGCAGAACTGAGCATTGTCGAACAGAAAATTCAGGAGAAAGATCGTTTGATCGCAGAGGTCTCGGCCCTGGAAGAGCGGCGAGATGCCACCAATGCAGAACTCTCCAACCTCGAATCCGCCCGAGCGGAGATCGACGAGGTCAAGCGCGAAGCTTCGGCTGCGGCGGCGGAACTGGCTGAGGTTTCGCAGAAGCTCGGAGCCGCGACTGACGAACTTGATCGTGTGACCGCCGATCTGGACCCTGCCCGGATTGTCGAGCGCAAGCGCGAGATGGAACGCCTGACAGAGGAACTTCAGCAAATAGAAGCCAGATTACCTGAGCTTCGTGCCGAGCGCGATACAGCGTTGCGGGCGCTCGAAGAGGCGCGGAGCCTAGAGGCTACCAGAGCGGCCCTCCACGTGGAGGTGGAGCGGCTGAATGGCGAAGCCGAACGCCTTACAGATCAGGTCGAGGAACTGTCTGCCATCAAGGACCAGGTGGATCGGCTGCGGGACGAACTGGCCCGTGCTTCCGACGAGTTTGGTCGTGTCGAAACACGCCGCAACCACTTGCAACGGGAGCTGGAGGACCTAGAAGAGCGAAGTGATGCTGTTGAGCTGAAAAAGGGTGAGGTTCAGGCGATCGTCGTCGACCTGGCCCAGAAACGCGAACGTCGCGACGAACTGGCGGAAGAGGTAGACAGGCTCGCGGCACGTCGAGAACGCCTGCTGTCAGAAAGTGGCGGCGCTGACCTGGCCGCGGTGGACGAACAGGCCATTCTCGCCGATCTCACCAAGTTGCCGACATTGCTCGAGACACCGGCAACGTTGCGGGATGCCGCCCGAACAGAAGGCGCGGCTCTACATGATGTTGCGGCCTATCTACAAAAGCATGGGCTGTCATATAGCGGGCGCACAGTCAGGGCCTTTCACACAGCTCTAAAGATCAATGACAATGCTCAGCTCACGGTGCTGGCGGGCGTGTCCGGCACAGGAAAAAGTCTGCTCCCGCGGCGCTATGCGGAGGCAATGGGAATGCATTTCCTGCAAATCGCGGTCGAGCCGCGTTGGGACAGCCCCCAGGATCTGCTGGGCTTCTACAACTATATCGAAAAGAAGTATCGCGCGACCGATCTCGCCCGTCTTCTAGTCCATATGGACCCATTCAGGACCGTCGAGATCAACACCAGTCCCTACGATCGCCGCGATCATATGGCACTCGTGCTCCTGGACGAAATGAACCTCGCTCGCGTCGAGTATTACTTTTCCGAATTCCTCAGCCGCCTCGAAGTTCGGCCCCGATTTCAAGAGTCGGAAGATGTCAAGAAGCGCAAGGACGCCCTAATCCCGATCGACATTCGCGGCCTGAAGAAGACACTGTCGCTGTTTTCCGCGCATAACGTCCTCTTCGCCGGAACCATGAACGATGATGAAAGCACGCAGGCGCTGTCGGACAAGGTGCTCGATCGCGGCAATGTCATGCAGTTCGCTGCGCCGAAAGACTTTCCAACAATGAACGAAGTTGGCAATGTGGCGCGACCCGACGGTGCGATATCCTTCAAGAGCTGGAGAACATGGGTCAAGGGATCGGATAGGCTCGACGACGCACGCCGAAACGTTGCCGGTCAGGCCATTAAAGGGCTTGCCGATATCATGGAGGGCTGCGGTCGGCCTTTCGGCCACCGCTTGCGGGATGCCATCCTTGCCTACTGCGCCAACTATCCGGTTGATGGAAATGCTGGTCTCGATGTGCGCGTGCCCTTGGCCGACCAGATCGAATTCCGGATTCTCCCCAAGCTACGTGGCCTCGATATTGAAGGCCATCGGGACCCCTTCGACCGGCTGGTTAAGCTCCTGCGCGACGATCTCGGCGACGGCATCTTTGCCGACCGAATAAGCGAACTCGTTGAAAGGCAGCAGACCGGAACCGGTTTATTCGTATGGCGGGGTCTCACGCGCCAGAGTTGATGCAAGTGACTGTTAAGCGCGAAATCGAGCTTTGGATGCGACCTTGGGGGCTGGTGGACCTGAAGCGGCGCCACCGACGACCCCTTGCATCTGGTTCGACCGCTATCGTGGACGGAAACCGCGCTGGACTCTGGTTATATGTGCCTGAAGGAACGCGTGCTGGGCCGGCTAGTCTCACGAAACTCGGGGAGCCTGTTCCGGGGTTCTCCGTGGACAATGGTCGATCGCTTCTGGTCCTGCCCCTTCCGCTGAGACATTCGTCCGGATCGACGGTCCCGACCGCGACGGGCACTACGATGCTCTCCTGGCACTCTGCCCCGGAAAGACCCTCAAGAAACCACGATCCGCAAACTGCGGAGGAGGAAGCCGCCCGTCGCCTGATGCTGCGCGCTGAAGCGGTCTGGGACCGACTGCGCGATGTCGAGACCGCATTGGCCGACCCTGCCAACCTCTGGGAAGGACTCCGAAAGCGCTGGACGGAAGAAGATGCTGATGTCCCGCCTCGAATGGACTTGATAGTCCATCACGCGACCGTCCTCTCCCGGACCCTCGATGAGCTGGACCGTGCGCCGCGGCGCATCCTTCGACGCACGAACCAGCAGGTTCCTATTTCGCGTGTCCAGGAGCTGGACAGACGCGCGATGACCTGGCTGGTGCGGCAACCCGGCGAGACGCTCGCCGAGCGCGCTGGCGACAGGCAACGCCTTTTGGCGGTTACACGAGAGGAGAATTTCGACACGCTTGAGAACCGGGTGCTTCGCGCATATGCCGAGCTCGCCCGACATGTGGCGCGAAACTATCTCGACCGAAACCGCACCAAGGCGCTTTCCAATCGAGCACGGAAGGTCAAGGATTTCGAGCGGCGATGTAAGCGTCTCGCTCACGATCTTGCCGATCGCGGCGTGCGGCTGGCCGAAGCCGGGGTGACCCCCAACTTCGTGCTCCAGCAGAACCCGCGCTATCACGCGATCTGGGAGGGGTGGGAAGAGCTCCTCAAACACGGTCGGATCTTCGATGAACTCTGGCAGTGGCAGGCCCGATCGTGGGAAGAATTCTGCACGCTGGCGGTGATGGTCGCCCTGGTCAGCGTGCCGGGCGCGCGCCTGATCGCATCGGCCCCGCTCAGTTTCCTTGATGAGCAGCGACGCGGCACATGGACCGATCACGACAACCCGTTGGGTGTTTTCCATTTGCCAAGCAGCCGCATTGTCGTCGAGGTCCGTTACCGGATGGCCAATCCGGATGTGCGATTGAGAGACTTTGCCGCTCCGATCTGGGTTCGTATCGGCCGTGTCGGTGATGCACAGGCCTTCCTAACCAATTTGGCTATCTGGCCGATCTGGGACATCGAAGGGGGTTTGGTGGAGGGCGAAATTTCTGAAGTCTCCGACCTGCTCCCCTTCGGCCGCAGGTCCCAACTCGCTGCGGGAATCGTGTTGCGCCCTGCCGCCGCGGGCAAGGAGGCCGAGATCATGGAAGGCAACGGTGTCCTGACCGCAACCATTGGAACCGAAGGCAATGCCCTCAGCGAGGGCGTGGCAGCCGTGAGAAATTTCCTCTCGTCTTTGATCCAGGCAGAGGCCGGCTGATGCGTCGGCTCTCGGGAATGGATATCAATGGCTGGCACGATTTCGCGGCGCGCAACTGGGAGCCAGATGACCCTCACGAGCGGTCGACGAGTCCAATTCTGGTGGATGGAGGTATCCACGGGGTAGTTGTCCGCCAAGAGTCGGGCGTCTGGATCGGTGGCCCCCAGGCCAAACTATCGCCACATGGCCGCGGTCTCGGCTGGGGAAAGCTTGGCGATCCATCTCGGCGGGTGGAAGTAACGGAAATCTGCGACGATCTCGCCAAGACTCCCGGGGAAGCGCGCGATCTCAATATTTTCAAGGCCATCGTCGACTCGCTAGCGCGAGAAGCGCACTCCGTCACGATCACGGTGCCGGATCATGACGCATTCGCGGAGGCATCCCAAGCTCGGTTGCTGAACCTGCTCGGCCACGGCCGGCGCGCTCACCGGCTGCTCTGGCGACCCGTAGCGCTTTTCCTTGATGCCCTCGAGGTCGGTTCGATATCTCGAGATCTCGAGGGCGGGCTCGTCCGTTTGCTGATCCACTCGAGTTCGGGCATCGAGATGCAGGCGTTGCGTCTTCGCGGGGACCGAGATCATCCGGGCCATCTCGCGCCGGAACGCGATGGCTACGGGCGGATCGTCGTTCCGGAATTGGCCCTAGGGGCGATGCTAAGACGCGCTCAGAAAGAGGTGACAATCGCAAACCCGTCGGTTGAGATCGGCAGTGGGGAAAAGAGCCAACTGGCATCGAAGCTACTCTTCGGTCAGGCGGGTGCAGGTGAAACGGAGATCCTCAGGAACGACAACGGCACTTGGATGGAGATCTTGGCGCCCCGCCTTGATCCTTTGGGCGTGGTCCAGCCGTATCGTTGCGATGATGTGCTGGACAGCAAAGACGTCGTAGCTACGTTTCTTGCTACCCCGCTGGCCGAGCCATACGCGAGCGTGCTGGCCGAGTCTCTGAGCGATCAAATTCCCGATCTGCAACGGTTGCAATGGTCTTCAATTGCCCGCGGATCTCTGAGGGCGGCTCAACTCATCGAACGAGGCCTTCCCCACTATTTCGATCGGCTCACACCGATTGGCCTCGCGGTCCTGAAAGGCGAACTACCTCACTTTGAGGACTTGGTCGGCACCCAGGCTACGCTGCCCGCGAACCGCGAATATGTGTCCCCGATCTACGATGGCTTGATTTGGGGACGTGGGAAGAAAGAGATCGATTTCTACGTGGTCAAGGGAGAAACGGAGGTTCGCCACTGGCGGGCGCAGCAAGATGTGCCGCCAACCAAGGATGTGAATGTCGAGCTCCGACTCAGGCAAACGCCTGGGCAAAGCTGGGCAAGGCTTTCTCTGACGTCACCTGAATGGGAGCCGCTGCAGCGCAGCCCAATCTTACTCGATTGGGAGAAAATCAGCGTGGTCGACGAGAGTCCTGAGGAGATACTAACAAAGCTGAGATCTCCACCGCCAATCATCCCCGACCAAATCGTCGAGCTCGCGAACATGGAGTTCTGGACCGGCAACGCGCGCTATAGAGGGATACTGGATTGCCTTCGAGACGGGCCTTCGGGCGGTGCTGATCAGATGGCAAAGCTCCTCTCGAGGTCGATGCGCGATCCGGAAACTCGAGCGAGAACACGCCCCGTCGGCACAAACGGGGAATTGCCATCGGAGCTATCGGACGTAGCCTCCGAGGCATTTATGCAGAGCCTCAATGATATGGGCCAATCGGTCCAACTCGCCCTCCGTGAGCCTCGGAGGAGACTGCGAAACAATGACTATCTGAGATGCCTCACTTGGGTGTTCACGCTCTGTCCTGAGAACGTTCAGAACGCCATTGTTGACGCACTGGAAGCCGACCTTCGCGGAAGTGGTCACCCCCTGCTTGCCCCTGCGAATGCAAGAACGGTCCTCACTCAAGGCGCAGGGCGGGCGCTGACCGGCCCGGAACGCATTGGTCGCGCGCTTGTCGTTCTGGCCGCTCGGCCCCCCAACTCTGACACGCTGAACGCGCTTGCCATGATCCTGTCGCGGCGTAATGAGGCACCAGCTTCGCTGATCGGCGAACTCGTCCGGCGGATCGCAGATCGTCTCGTAGGCGAGTTGCGCGAGCGATTGAATAGAAGAAACTTCCTGATACGTTTCAGAAATGCCCTTTCTGCAACTGCTGGTCTCTTTCGATATCGTGAGATCGAGCCATACGCACTGCTTTCGGCCCGAGATCCAATCGCCCAACGTCTGCGCGACGTGCTATCACAAATCGGCGAGGCGCTGGGACGCGAGCGACTTCTCCTTCGCAATCAACAGGAGCTGCGAGAGACAGTCGTCGGTCTCATCAAGCTTCTAGATGGAGAAGGAGACCCGAATATTCTGCACAAGATCGATAGCCTGGACGATGATGATGAGGGCAACGCCGATGATCAGGACGATTAGTTGCTAGCCGGGATCGCGTCGTAACCAGGCTAATCACTGATTGCTTCATAGTCCCCCTTCACGCCACACGAATATGGACTTACGCAAAGCGGCCCCCTGCCCCAGATTCCTATCGCTTCGATCGTCGCCACCCCGCCGAACGGGCATCTGCTTCTGAGCAAAACCACCGTTCGCCTTTTGATTCCGAAATCCGGGTCGCGTCGTAGAATTTCTGTCCTGGCAAGTGATAGATGCGCCCGCCGTCGGCTGAAATGTTGCCTTTGATCTTGCATCCGGCGTTGCCCATTGCGAAGACGGGCACGCTCGTCGACTTACCGTTGTCAGGGTGCTCAGCGCGCCACTCCCACGGCACCTGGAACGATCCCGACCAGATTCCTCGCGAAGCTGCCTTGGCGAGCGCCTGCTGACCTGCATAGGCGCCGCTGCTATATTTCGGCCAATCGAGGGCATGGCCGTTCTCGACCAACCAGCCGGCGATGTTGACCCCGTCGCCACGCGAGCAGTTGCCGACGTAACGGCCATAGCTATCCCAACTGACGAACTCGCAGCGGACCGGGCGGGACTCCGAAAGAAAGCCGTCAAGAGCCGCCGCTGCCTTCGCGCCGCATTGATATCGGAAGCCCCTCGCGTCGTTGCATTGTTGGGAAGACTCGGGCGCATCAATGCCATTGAAGCGGATCCGCTGGCCGTGAATTTCGATCGTGTCGCCGTCGATCACAGATGCGATGCCGGCAATCGGATCCGCACCGAGCATCGAACCCAGCAACGGCGTCAAGGATACCGCGGGCCCGCCGCCAGCGACGAAATAGCCTGCGATCCCCAGCGCCGTCACAAGCACCAGCAGCCTTTGCGGCTGTCGAAAGGCAGACCGCCTAGCATTTCGTTTTAAACGCATGAGGTATCCCCCGACACCATCGACAGATCATGCCTTCATTGGTCGTTGTTGTCGAATCCGCCTGTTGCGCGGCCGAATGCAATGCTTGCTAGGCGCACCCACGATTTAGGAGCAGCGCGTTCGTGGCCGCTCTGACTGCTCGAACTCGAGACTGACACCCGCACGGCTGAGCTGGCGGATCCTGGCCGAGCGACTTCTTTCTGCCGTCGTTGAATTTATCCAGGCCGGCAAGGGCGATGACGCGCCAACATTCGCGGTCGAGCGTTTGCAATAAGGCAAATCGACAGGGTCTGAGCCGAAACCGCGCATGGTTTCTGGAACCATTTTTGGCGAGCCGCTTTGTCTGCATGTCCCAAGCCGTCAAACCACCAATATTGCCAAAGGGTAGCCCAGATCGGGACGTCAACTGTGAAGTCGCCTTGGAAATCGCATTTGCAGCCCTGGTGACCGCCTAGAAGCGCAGGGGTGTGGACCCCCAAGGAAACCGCTGCAGCCCTACTGAAACTCGCAACGGAGCATGCCCAGCAGTTCAGGCTTGTGCCGGCTGAGCCGCCAAGGTGGCGAACGCGAAGAGGTATGTTGATCGCGTGTGCCGCGCTCGTGTTTTTGCTGTGTGCGGCCATCGTTTGGTGGGTGCTTAGGTGAGCGTTCAATCGCGGCTAGCGTCGCGCCATCTAACGTTAGGCGGCAGCACCAGCACTACCAGCGCCAGCATGGTTATCAGAGGGCAGGCGGCCATGCCGGCTGCCTGTAGCGCCCAGACGGCGCCGGCGAGCCATCAGGGCGGGTGATGGAAGCGATGTAGAGGGTGACGACAGCGGTGCTAATCAACCTCGTTCGCGAAGGCAACATTGGCCCCCCTGGTGGTGGGGATCTCCATAACCACAACTCGGCCGACACCACGCCTATTCCAAGGCGGATTCAGCTTAGCTATAAGTCCGGCTTCAACTCCGAGAACCAGGTCCACCGGTAGGTCCTCGTAAAAGGTTGTGCGTTCTTTGAAGACCCGGACGAAAACCTCAACCGGACCATCCCCCAGCTCCATTTGTAGAAGCCCGTGCACCGGCCTCGTGCTCGTAGGTTTCTTTTGTCGCCGAAGATATGACGACAAACGGTTGCGGAGGTTCTTGGCGGCGCCGATGTATTTTACGTCACCCTTCGCAACAAAAGCATAAATCCCTTCGCCCGTAGGCAGAGGTGGCGTCGTAGGCGTCATCGTGTATTCGCCATCAACCCATTGAAAAGTTCTTACGTGCTCAAATGCACCAAGCGTTTTAGTTGGTCCGACCACTATCAACCCTGCCGAAATGTTTCACGAGCGCTCGGACGGGACCACCACATTATGCCTGTAACTGCGGCCCACCAGCATCATCATGCGGCCGATTCGAGCGAATAGCCAGCAAGCTTTTGAGTATCCACGATCGTCCCCAACACCGCCTAAGCTGCCCTCACGCGAAGCCATGGCGGGCGCGATGCCAAGCGAGATTTTTGAAATGGCCCGAGGTGAGACCAAGCAAGGGAGACGACACCTCAGCGCGCAAGGCAAGTTGCGCCTCCTTACCAATCGAAGGCGAGAACAGCGCCAAACCTTCAGCATTGAATGAGACCAGCCCAGCATCGAACGCGGCATCCCACAACGCGGACAGAAGAAGCCCGTTGTGAACGTCTAGTCGCTGGGCATCGCTGTCACACAACGCCCATGGGACGATATGCGAGGCGCGCAGAAGTGCGGGTTCGCTGATCCCGGTGAGCGGACACCGATCGCGCCAATATCTCAGCAGGGATCTTCGGAAAATGTCCTGTCCGACGCGTTGGATGACGAGGCGCTCGACATCGGTGGTAACCGGAAGGTCTTTGATCGCCGTCTCAAACTGCTCCAGCGGAGCGTCTGGTAGGCTGTCCCCCAAGCGATAGGCTTCAGAGAGGGCGGCATAGAGTGCCGAGAGGCCTTCGAACCGATAACGCGCCAGACCTGGCCCTTCCGTGTCCGACGACGCCAATCCCAGTTCTGCAACCACACCTGAATGATCGAGAGCGAGATACCACGGCCCGATGCTGCCTTCGCTGGCAATGTAAACTTGCCCTTGCGCAGTGGTGGAACCGAAAATCGCCCAGCCGTCTTTCTCACCGCAATCGATACGAAAGCCGTTGGCGAAGGCAGCTTTCCTTGCCTCAGTGCGAACGATAAAGCCGGGCGGGTTTTCGATCATGTCGACCTGGCGGAGGGCATCCCGCTAGTGCAGCTGTGATCAGCCATTTAGCGGCCGCTCATATCCGCGCAGTATCCTGATCGTCGCGTCCCGTCGCGGCGCCCTTCGTCCTTGGCTGACGAGGAATTTTAGCAGTGCGTCGGATAATTCCGGCCAAAAGGGATCGGAAGTGTCAATCTCGGTAGCGTTCTGGCGCAGGATTTCGCGCTGGCCTTCGGTTCGCCGACCACTGAGTGCTTCGCGATCCGGATTGCCTTCGAGCAGATATCTCGAATAGCGTTCGCCGGTCATGTCCTTGTAGCCGATGAACTTGGAATATCCGACCAACCATCCTTTCTTTGGATCCCATATCGCATACCATCGCTTGACGCTCCGCAAGGAATTGTCCCAAGCGCTCCGCGAGGATTTGTCGACGCGCTCCAATCGCGACGAAAAATACGCATTCAGTTTTCGAATGTTGTCTGCTGCCTCTTCAGTGGATTGGATCAAAGGGGGATAGATGTAATCGTCCTCGCGGTCTCGTTCCGGCATTGTTGCTCCTCCCGATCAGGCAATCTTCTCATTGTCGAGCCTGTCCCAGGCCTCGAGCACCAAACGCCGTGTGCGATATTCGCCGAATTTCTTGACTTCGTTGTTCTTCAGCACGCGGAAGGTCTCGGATGGATAGTCCGGTCCTTTGACGTCGGCGGGGTCGAGAATGTAGCGCAGTTCGTCGCGGGTGAGGCCGTAGGCTCGGGCGTAGAAGGCATCAAGCTCGGCGCGGAGCCAAGCACGGCGGTTCTCGTCCCACGCAAAAGGCGGGCCGTCATATCCCAGATCGCAAGCGAAGGGCTTCATCGAATGGCTGGTGTAGGTCAACTCCAGCACCCGCGGGACGATGAAGTCTAGGTCGACGTCTGTGTAGAAGGAAGGGGGGAGAACAGGAAACTGTTGCACTAAGAAAAAGTTTAGGTTGGCGCCATTCACTTTCGAACGAACGCAAAAATCACAGACCAAGGCGGAAGCTGCGGCCACCAGGGCCGTTGTGGTTCGAGCGTCAGCATCAACTAGAATGACAGGTGAACTGTTTCCGATTGCGTATTTCGGAAGTGGCGCGAGGATTAATGTGCGCTCGTCCGTCGCACGTCCTATGCCGCGCATACCGATTAACCAGCCCCTACTCCAGCCCTTGGCGGCGAGTCGGGTTGAAACTTCCTCCTCTGGCACCCAGTAGCGCGGCACTGGTTCAAAACTGAAATCCTGCCTCTCGGCGACTGTCACGTCACGGCTGTCGGTGCCCTCATAAGTCGCCCAACGATGATCGAACTGATGGATCATCTTCGCTTCATATAGCGGCACATAGCGCTCCGCGCTTTGACCCTCTCGATCCTTTAGGCCGAGGCCGCCCGAATCGCGGCCAACGGACAGACTAGGCGCGCTCTGTAACGGACGTGCGGCGTCGGGCGTTGCCCAGGTGCTCCCGTCGGGCACGAAGCCGGCCGCACCAAGTTCCACAGCAGTGCGAAACCAGTCCGAGTCCTCCGACATATGCCAAATACGTGTGTGTGCAGCTATCCCCCACGGATTGCCTTTTTCGCCCTTCGTCTCGTCAACTAGAACCGGCACCCGGGAGTAGATCTTCGTCGTCAGTTGGGCGTCGGCGCGGGCGCGAAAGACCGGCGCCGTTTTGGTGTTCGGGTTGATAGCGGCGATCTGTTCGGGCGAAAGCGTGAAGTTGCGCTCCGTCTCGGCAAGCTGCGCCGGGCCGGCTAGAAAGAAGGCGAACCCCGCTTCCTTCACATCGCTCCCGATGGTGAGCAGGCAGAATTTGTAGCTGCGATGAACGGCGGGAAAGATCGCGTTGCGGTTCTCGAAATCGACCAGCCGTGCGAGACGCCGATTGTCGATTAGTGCTCCGAAGAAGGGAGCGGTCGTCGCGTCGGTGGCGATTCCGGTTGGCACGATGACGCCTGCTCGGCCTTTAGGCCCGGCGAGACACGAAAATAGCTCCGCAAAGAGCGCGTAGGTATTGACGTCGCCACGGCCCGAAAGGGGAAACCTGCCGCCCTCCTCGCCCGGCGTCCGAACGAACGCGGAGGCCGCCTCGGCGACCCGCTTGGCGAATTCGAACGCGTTGTGCAGGTTGCGCTCGCGCGAGCCGGCCTCGGCTTTGGCAAGTGCCGCTATCAGGTTGCCGCGTGCAGCAGCGTTCGGGGCCTCGGCGATTTCCGGATCGAGGGAAGCGAAGAATTCCTGCTCCTGAAGTTTGATTCGTTCCCATGGCGGGTTGCCGAGCACGCAATCGAAACCACCGCGCTCGATGACATCAGCGAATTCCAGTGGCCAGTGGAAAGCGCGTGCGGCACCCGCGACTTCCTGCGCGCGGTCGACCAGCGGCCCCCACCCGACCGTGGCGCCAGACAACGCCTGCCAGACTTGGCCGGTAGTCGGAATTGTCACCTGCACACGGTTTTGCGGCACCCCGCTGGTCTTCGGCAAAAGGAAAGCGGAGATATAAAGATCGGCGGCGATCCGCCACGACCAGCGTCTTGGATCGCGCTCAGCGACGGCCCAGCTTCGCTTCTTCCGCTCGATCTCCTCGACCGTATCTTCTGGCAGCGCGCGCAACGCCTCGGCGGTCCGGCCAAGCGGTGGAGCGGTCGGAAGTTTGCCGCCGCCGCCGGCAAAGTCGAGCGAGCCTTGGCCTTTCTTCTCGGCCTTGTTGCGCGCGGCGAAGTGTTTAACACTTTCCTTGTCGTCGCCGGTCAGCGGCTTGTAGGCGCCGTCGGGAATGCCCGCCTTCAGCGCATCGAGATCGAATAGGCCGAGCAGTGCATCGCCGCAGCGTATGTTGGCATCAAGGAACCCGAGCGGCTTGCCCGGTTCCACCGTTTCGATCCAAAGCGCGACCTTCGTAAGTTCCACAGCCATTGGGTTGCGGTCGACGCCGTGGATACACGCGCGGGCAACATCGCGTAGCGCGTGGCGATAATCCGCCGCGTTCGCCACGCCGCCCGACCGCGCGCGGGCAAGACGTGTCGCGATGCGTCTAGCGGCAGCGAGCAAGAAATGGCCTGATCCGCAGGCGGGGTCGATGACTGTGACCTGCGATAGCGCCTTCGCCGGGTCATCCGCCTCGGCCTCGATGCGGTCGAGCACCGGGTCGAGCGCGCTATCCAGCAGCGTCTGCACCAGGCTGTCCGGCGTGTAATAGCTGCCCGTGGTCTTGCGCTGGTTGCCCTTGGTCTCAGTTCCCTCGGCGAAGGTCATGACGCGGCCATCATTGGTCAGGCGCGGGGTAAGCTCCAGCAGGCTTTCATAGACGGAGCCGAGTTCCTCGGTCTCCATGTCACGCCAGTTGACCGGCTGCAGGGAAGAAGAATCCTTTATCCAGGCAAGGCGATAAATCGCCTCCATTAACGCCCTGTTGGAGAGGCGCGCATATTCGAGATCCGGAACCTCGCCCCGGGCGAACAGGCCGCCCAATGCCGGCAGGCCGAGCAGCTTCTCGCCGCGATCGAGCGCGGCGAAGGTGATCTTCAACCCCTCCCAGCGATCGTAATGGCAATCCCATGCCGAGCGGCGGATCGAGCGTTCGCGCAAGGCTGCTAGCGAATAGCCCTGCGCATAGAGCTTCCTCGCTGTGGCGGGGGCAGCGGGCGGATGCAGCAGGTCGCGGTCCTCCGCCGCCATCAGGAAGATCAGCCGGTAGACGAGCCGCAAGAGTTCCGAAAAGAAATCAGTCAGAGGCAATTCACCGGATGCGACACGCTCACGCAGGGCCGGATTGTCGGCGAGAAAACCCGAGCCCAACGCGACTAGCGAAGCCTCAACGCCATCGCGGAGCCGGTCGCGCGCGACGAGGCCCTGTTTCGAGCCCTGTTCGCGCCAATTTTCCAGCGCGCAGTCCGTGACGGGTTCCGACGGCTGGCCGAAGCGGCTTACATGCAGAAGCAGCCAGACTGCCGCAAAACTGGCGAAATCCTCCGCCTCGAAGATCTGGCGCAGATTCGCCTCAATATAGGTCGGCCGCGTAAAGCTCTGGTTGTCGCGCATCAGGCGCAGTTTTTCGCCATTTGAGACGAGGCCCCAGAGTGCCGCGTCCGAATGGTTTAGCCAATCCTGCATCGCCGTGGCAGCCGAACGCTTGCGACCATCGGTCGGCAGACTTTCACTGGCATGGTCGAGATCGTCCGACAGGGGAACGACAATTGCCGGCACGCGACCTGCCAGCGCTTCGAGTGTAACGGCAAAGAGACGGTGGTCCTCCGTGCGGCTGCCAACGCGGACGATATTGGAAAAGCCGAAGACCTGGTTGAGAAGCTGCTCGACGAAGCGGGTTGTAGCGATCGATGATGGTGCTTCCACCCTGGCAAAGTCCTCGAACAATGCCTGGCCGATGCGGAAGTAGCGGGCAATCTCATCGCGGACGGCGAGGCCCTTCGGCACGCCGTAATCTGCCTCAGTCTGGTTGCCTGCAGTTCGGCGGTCGATTGCCGACAGCATCATGGGCGAAATCAGGTTTCCCTCGATCTGTAGTGCTGTGAATTCGAGCGCGACAGGTTTCTTCTTCATCAGCTTGCGGCCGGAACGAGGACGTAGAGGCCAATGATGTCGGCCGGCTGCACGGGTTCCACGGACACGCGCGAGAGGAAGCGGCTTGCGTCCGCGCCTGCCCGTCGCAACCGATCGTGATCCTCGGCGAGCGCCTGCGCGCGGGTTCGCGCGTGCTCTACGACAGGGCCGTCTATAAGCGATGCCATGCGAGCCAGTGCGGCCTCCACAAGGCGACTCCGCGCGACGTCCGCCAAATTGCCGGCGGCCTCCGCGTCCAGCAGTTTTCGCGCTGCCTCGCCGGCTGCGATCATGCCTCCGGGTTGAAAGGCAATGGCGCTGGCCTCCTCGACCAGAAGCATGCGCTCAACTCGACCATGCACAGTGAGTTTGAAGCGAAGACGAAGTAGCGCGACGGTCGTCAGAACCTTCACTGAAGACGACGACCACGCACCAGCGCGTCCGATCGGGTTAAGCGGGTTGGACACCGGGTCAAGCGCCCCCTCCAGAAGGGATTCGGCCAGCGTCGAAGGGAGCGGATGGCAGCGCGTGATCACAGTGTGGCCGGGCAACGGTGGCTCGTCGAAGGACAGCTTGATCGTGCCCTCAAGACCACGCGAGGCGAGACGCTCAGCAATCTGTTTCGGCAGTTCGCTTAAATGGGCGCGATATGAGTTATGTGTCTGCATATCGAGTTGCACGTCGAGACGGCTCATGGCGCGGCCGGTGAAGCGAAGCAGTTCAGCCGGACCACCCAACAGATCGCGCCACTTCTTCCACTCCGGCGCCACTTCCTCAGGCTTCATGGCGTTTTGCGCGAAGCGTGCGCGGGACGCTTTTTCGCCTTCCTCGGCGTCACGCCAGCGCGTTTCGAAATTTCTGGCATCCTGGTCGAGGCCGAAATCGAGCGTCAGTTGCCGGGCTCTGCCTTTTCGCAAAAGCACGGCGTTCATAAGGGCGCCAGTGACCGCGCCGCGTTCTTCCGGCAGCGGCACGCTTACGCCCGTGGCCTTCCTGATGGCTTCCGCCTTGCGCAGGATTACCTCCAGCACCGCCCCGTCGATGGCGCTGTCAGGCGAAAAGAGAAGAACCGAACGCACCAGAGGTGCGGGCTGGCCGAAACGGTCGACACGCCCCTCGCGCTGCTGGTGTCTGGTTGGATTCCAGGAGAGGTCGTAATGGACTACTGTGTCGAAGAGGTGCTGCAGATTGATGCCCTCGGACAAGCAATCCGTGGCGACCAACAAGCGCTGTGCGTCGTCTGCCATGGCTTCGACGCGGGCACGACGCTCGTCACCGGTCAGGGCGCCGGTAACCACTTCGATCCGCAGCTTCGGGAACGCCTTGCGCAGCCCGTTAGCGACGTGATCGGCAGTGGCGATGTAGCGACAGAACACAACGGGATTGGCACCGGCCTTGATAAGCGGCGCCAAGACTTTCACCGTCGCCGCAATCTTGGGATCCGGCGAGCGGGCCAGATGTTCCGCCTGCGCTACGAGGGACGCAAGCGGTCCGGTATCGAGCCCCGAGGCAGGTTCAACATCGATCGCATCCTCGTCCTCTCCGTCGTCGTCGAACACATGATCACCCAAGCGATCTGGATCCGACTTGAGGCGGTTGCGGAGCGCGCTTGCGGCGGCGGCCGGTGACGAGCCGACACACCTCATCAGCGCAAGCGTGCCCCAGAATGCCAGGCGTCGCTCGCGTTGGCCTGCTCCGGCGCCCTCCACAACACCGAGGCAATAGTCGAGAACCGCATCATGGAAGGCGGTTTGTGCGTTGTCGAAACTGTAGGGACTCTCGCTCGTTTCGTGACGAGGAAATGAGCGTTCCTCACCCCATTCCCGCGAAGTGACATCGATGCGCCGCCTTTGCACAAAATGGCGGGCAAGTCGGATCCGCGACCGTTCATCTTCGAATGCGCGCCCGGAAAACTCCGGGTCTATAAGTCCAAGCAGGCGCTCGAATGCCTCTTCGTCACCACTATGCGGCGTGGCGGTCAGCAGGATGAGATGGCGGGCGGCGTCCGAGGAAAGCCGCATCAGCAACTCGAACCGCTGTTGACGGCCTTGATGCGTGCCAACACATGCATGCGCCTCGTCCACGATAACGAGATTGGGGCAGGCCCTTGCGAAAGAGTCGCGACGCTTTTCCGCTTTGATATAATCGAGGCTGACCACCGTCTGCGGATGGGCATCGAATAGCGTCATGTGCTGAGGCAGTCCGCGCTCGAGCCTGGCCGCCGACGCAGCCGTGACGGCGACCGCGTCGATGTCAAATTTTTCCTTCAGCTCTCCCGTCCATTGCTCGACCAGATGCGGCGGGCAAAGAACGGTGAATGCATCGGCTTCGCCGCGATCGATCAGCTCGCGCAAGATCAGCCCGGCCTCGATCGTCTTGCCGATTCCTACGTCGTCGGCGATCAGCAGTCTGACGGTTTGAAGCCTCAGCGCCATAATAAGCGGAACAAGCTGATATGCTCGAGGCTCAAACGAGAGGCGTGCAGCAGAGCGAAACGGCCCCGCGCCTCGGCGAAGTGAAAGCCGCAAGGCCTCCGATAGAAGTTGCGCGGCGGACTGAGTCGCTAACGGCTCCCGTTCAGGGGGTGCAAATCGAGCAGGCCTGGGTTTCTCGGTTTCGAGATCGGGGTGTATCAGTTGGATGTCCGCCTCGGCCCCCGAAAGCGGCCGAAGGCATAGCCACCCTTCTTCCGGCGAAGGCAAGGCCACCCATTCGCGACCTCGAGCGTAGACGAGGTCTCCAGGAGAAAATGCCGCCGTCAATCGCCCACCCCCAACAAGCGACGCAATTCCGCCAATGCCGATAGCGAAGGCGTATGCGGTAGTTCAACAAGCGCAAACCCTTGCGCCTCGATCTCGGCAAGATCTTCAGGTCCCACTGAAGAATCACTTGCGGCCACAAGATGCGTTCGCCACACGAACGGCAATGTCTGCGAACGGATTTTCAAAGGCTCTGCATCGGGGCTTAAGATTCCGTTTTCCTTGAATGCAGAGGCCCAGGTCCCGTTGACAGCGTCCAGTGGACGCCTAACCGGTGCAACTTCGCTGCAGGCCAATCGCAGAAGCATACGCTTCGCATCGTTGTCCGTGCGATCTATAAGTTCCTGATCCGGCTGGTTGTAGTAGGACAGCAGACAGCGATAGCATCCCTTCACGCAATTTGCGTCCGGCACATCCACCAGCATGTCCGCGTCGCGGGAAGCGATCGCTTCGTCCACCTTGTCGAAATGCATGAGTTGCAATGCGATCTTAGCAACTCTTCTGATAGCCGCCGGCTCGCCTACAATCCGCCCAAGAACGCCGGCACCTCCTTCTGTCGCCTCGAAGGCGAGTATGGCGCGACGGTTCTCGCGACCCGGCACCGGCTCTGTGAGGACTTCTCCTTCTTCGAGCTGGAACGCAATTTCGATACCGCGTGTCAATGCGTGCTGAACGGTGGTGATAGCCGTTTCGCTGAGGTCCTCGTCGGAAGGGCGAAACAGCGCTGTATTCTTATTGTCCTGCACAATCGGAACGACCCGCTGCGTTACGGGCCCGTCCGGTGTGTCGACCTCATCGCCATCGTCGTCAGGAGTCTTGGTCCATCGTCCGGTGGCGGCATCGATGCCGAAACCGAGAATGCTTTTTTCCTTTCGCCTCCGAAGGCCCTTGTTGATCCGGCTGATCAGCGCGCCATGTGCATAGTGGATGTTAGCAATCGGACCATCCTGATCCTGCAGTGTCGCCGAGGTCACATCGATCTGACCATCGCGCAACGGCCATGAGAAAACGGTCTGTATCTCGAACCCCTGCCTTTGCCGATCCTCATCGTTTGCTGTTATTCGCTCGGCAGGCGTCGTCTCGACATTGTCGATGCGCAGGATGTTACGGATCGGATGGATATCCGCGATCAATGCACCACAGGCATGGCATCGATCCTGTTCCCGGTCGTGCGCAGCGCCGCATCTGTCGCAGATGTAAATCTTGGTCGTCATGAGCTTGCCGTCTGTCGTGCCACGCATATCCGGCGACAGCTTGGCCTTGTAGACACGGTAGGCGCGGCCCTCGTGATAGATGAGACTCCGAGGTCCGAATTCGGCGATTGCAAGAAACCGTGCACGTTGGAGATAGGCCGCTTTGGGTCCGCCGGCACCGATGGCCGGCACGTAAGCGTAGAGTGGCAGCCGTGGAAAGTTGTAGCCTGGCAAGAAGCCTTCGGTCGCCAAGTAGCGATATGTGTAAAAATCGGATCCGCCAGTTGCTCTCCCCCTCTCGAGAAGAGCGAGCTGCTCGTTCGCTTGCGCCTGCGCGATCTTGGCGTCTCTTCGTTCCTGTTTTTCGAGGCCATGCATCTCCGACTTACGGTTAGCTTCGATCAGTTGTGTGCGAGCCCCTTCGTAAAGTTGACGCCAACGCCCGAAAGCCTCGGAGAATTGCCTGCTAGCGTTTGCGACAACAGAAGCAAGGAATTCCTCCCGCTCACTGGCCCAGCTCGCTCCGGAAGCCGTAAGCTCGAAATCGATGCTGTCGAGGACCCGGCGCATTGGGTCTGCAGCCCGCTTGGCCAATGCATCAGAGCGAAGGTTTTCAGCAATTGTCTGAGCTACCGGAAGACCCGTCCTTGTGAGGTCCAAAACATGCGGTATGTCGGGCGACAACTCCTGGCCGGCCTCCGCGATCCAAACAGCGTGGAGATGGGCTTCGACCAGATCCCGATTGGCGAGGTCGAGAGCCGGTGGGCGAACAATTCCACCCACCATCTGATCTCGACGTGAAAAGTAATACTGGTCATGCGGGCTTTGGGCCGCGCAGTAAGTGACGACAAGTGCCGCCTGCCCAGAGCGTCCAGCCCGCCCGGATCGCTGGGCATAGTTTGCTGGAGTTGGCGGGACATTTCGAAGATAGACGGTATTAAGTGCCGAGATGTCGACGCCCAGTTCCATCGTCGGTGAACAGAACAACGTTGGCAGGAACTGATCAGGTTCTTGCGCAATCCGCATTTCCTCCCGGTGCTCTGCGATGCGAGCCCGATCGTCGGTCCCAAACCGAAATCGCCATTCGCGCCATTCTCGTCGTTCCTGGTCAACCTGTGCTGTGTGCTCACGGCTTTCCAAGCCGAACAAACCCTCTCCGCCAGCGCCCAGCGCTGCCGCGAGATGATTGTAGAGTTCAAGAAAATAGGGGTTCGGTTGCTTTTCTTGAAGCGCCGGACTTCCAGCAACCAGTCGAACCGCGCTGGCCGCCAACTGCCAGCCTTCGACATCAAAGACTGTCTGAACAGGTCGAACAAGCTGATACTCAGCGGCTGCGCGTAGCAGTGCCTCGAGGACTTCTTGATACCTGGCCGCGGACAGCCGTTCGCCCCAGATGCTGGAGCGGTTCAACTCCCTGGCGAGCCTGCTCCTAGGTCCGCCACGAATGATCAAAGACTCACTACGGAGATTGGTGTCGTTCTTGCTCGGTGCAACGACGATCAGCGCGGCCGCCGACCGCAGATTCTCGCGGTCTGAAATCGTCCAGGGTTCCCGCAAGAATTGCCCAGCGGAGCGCATGGTCGTCTCCAGGGCCTGCAGCTCAAGAGTTTCCGCGGAAATAGCGAGCCCTTGCCGCAGTGCTTCGAACAGAATGCGCAAAGCTTGTCGTCTTCTCTCTGGCAATAGGTTCCGAAGCTCGGCTGGGGCGTTTGAAAACGCTTCGTCGTCTGTAGCCAATTCATCCAGGGCAGCGTATTCGGCCGAAATCAAGCCGAGCTCTTCGAGATTGGGGTTAGTGAAGCGCCAGCCGCGTTTTTGGTCGGCCCAAACCCGATAGGTCAGAACACGCGATAGGACGCGTTCCGCGTCCTGGCGGTGAATTCCCTTTGTCTCGGGAGCGATCATCCACTCTTGGCGACGATCGTCTTTGCTGGCAACAAATCCCAGCTTTGCCTGAATCCTGCGGCCGAACTCGTCTTCGCCAAGTCCCTCATTGCCAGCAGCGCGGACCGCCGCCAAGAGGGCAGCCCGCAACAAAGTCACGAACAGAAAGTCGTTGAAATTGCCGGCCTGCAGGGCTGCGTCCTGCCGATTGTCCGTGAACCCAAGGAGCTTTCGCTTGTCCTGCGGGACGCCATTCTCGCGCTTGTTCATCCACCGCAGTGTGCTTGATACGAGAAGAGTTGTGGCCGAACTCCGTCCTTCAGCAGAAAGGCTGGCGAGCTTGTTTCTCTCGCGCGCTCTACTGGATGGCTGATGCCCGCAGGCCGGACAAAACCTGAATTTCCCGGAGATAAACAAGCCATGCTTGCCACTTTCGCCGAGCTGCCCATCGACCTGAACGGTGAGCGGGTTTGGCACCCATTTTCGCCGATCTTTCCGCAACTGAAGACCCTTGGGACCAAGCTCCGTCCAGTCCTCGGGAAAATCCTCGGGCGATCCGCTGAAGCTGAAATCAGAGTCGCCTTCCGGAATCGGCATGAAGTAGCCGGCCTCGTCTTCGCTATCGGAGTTATCAACCGGCGTGTCGTCGATTGATCGTGGCAACGCTCGCCGCACTCCCTCGTCATCCGCAAGCGTTACTGAATGGAATTCCTGACCACACCCTCTGCAAAAGAAAGTCGGATAAAGTCTGGCCTTCGTATCCTCGGGGTCGAAACGCTGCCCGTCGAGCGTGACCCGTCGGTCGTCCGCTCTCAGTGTCGCATAGACGCCGCCCGCCCCAGAAAAGAACCGGTGCAACTTAAAGGCTAGGAATGCGCGGTCTCCAGAGCCGCCCCTGTCTTTCTCTGGCCGGCTCATCAAGGTCAGCATCGCCTCGATCCGCTCACGGCAAGTCTTCTCCACGCACCCGGTGAAGTCGGCGAGCTTCCGGGCAGCCTCGGATATCGTAGTCGGTGGGCGGCGGCTCAGGGTTTGCTTATCAAGCAGTCCGATCTCTAATTCGATCCAGACAGCCAGCGGATGCTTCCAAAGAGCAGCATCGTCGTAGTCGCCGACGATATCCTTGTTGACGACGTCGGCGAGAAGCGCCTTCAAAGCATCGGTCTTGATTGACTGATCAGTGGCCCTCTCCAGGGTCTCATCGATCACCGCATCTGGCGAAACGTTGGTTCCGAACAGCCTGGTCGCCACGGCAGCCACCACCTCTGCACGCTTCGTCTCGGATCCTTCGCTGGCCATCGTGGCCGATGTTCCAATGCACACCGGCTCATCAGAACAGAGCCGATCTCGGACACGACGCACAAGCATCGCCACGTCCGCACCTTGCCGACCGCGGTAGGTATGCAACTCGTCCAGAACGATGAAATCCAGACCTCGTGCATTCATGATGACCGTCTGGTCGAGCGCGTTCTGACGCGTCATCAACAATTCCAGCATCATGAAATTGGTGAGCAGAATGTCGGGTTTTGCGCGGCTTATCAGTTCCCGCTCTTCGGCGGACTCTTGACCCGTATAGCGGGCAAAGGTCGGGCGAAGCCGGCCATCGAGCCCAGACTGCTCTACAAACTTTTCGAGTTCCTTGATTTGGCTGTTTGCAAGCGCGTTCATCGGATAGACGATGATAGCTCGCGTTCTCTGCGGCTCGCCTGCTGCACGGGCGCGAATAGCCGCATCTATGATGGGAACAAAGAAGCAAAGCGACTTGCCCGAACCAGTTCCCGTTGTGACGACAAACGATTTTCGGGAGATCGCCTTGGAAACAGCCTGTTCCTGGTGCCGGTGCAATGTGATCGGAGCGCCGCCCACCCGAAAGACTTTGCCGGTTTCAGGGTGAAGCGTGCCGTCCCTAACTAGGTCAGCTATCCCAGCGCCACGTTCAAAGTGAGGGTTGATAGAGATCAGTGGCTCTGGCCAAAATCGTCCGCTGGCATAGATTTCATCAACACTTCGCCGGATATCCGCGGCCCTGATGCGGGTAAACGATCGGGAAAAGCGCTCGTAGTCGTTTACGAGAACTCTGTCGAGTTCGAACACATTCATAGAATTCCCCCGCAGCAGACGCTGCACCACCAGTCGACAATTTTGGCGAAAACTACTCTGGGGTCAACGGTTTCAAATTTGATACCCATAGGCCAAGTAGCTCCGATTTATCGACGGAACCAGAGGCCGGCCTGTGCAATCACTTTCTTTTCAGATGTGTGAGCTACGTTGTGTCGGCAATCGCTACCGCGGCCGTAGCCGCAATGCTGCTATCGGCAGTGGCGAAAGTGCCTCTTGAGCCTCTGACTGGCACTATGTTGAGGATTTGCCATCGCGACGCCGCAGGAGCTGCGCCCCATGCACGCCTGCCACTGAAAGGGCAAGGTTCGATCTCGGCGAGGGCCAGCATGAGCTGGTTATATGTGTCGTTCGAGGTTCCTTAGAACCGTCCATACAGGGGCAGCGCCGTCATTTTTGCGGCGTCAACTGCTTTCTTCTTAGCTCGCAGGCGCTGCTTCTTTTCGCGCTGCTTAGTTCTCTCGTGGCTGGCGCGGTCCTCATCGGTCATGGCGTCTAGACGGGTGTAAGGGCGAACCGCGCGCCCTTCGGCCGCTGCCTTGGCTAAATAGTCAGCGCGGGCACGCGCGCTCCAGGCTGCTCGGTTAGCATCGCCTTGCTGGTCAAACCGCCTTTGAGTGCTGGCGTTGGACTTTGCCTTCCAACCCTGGACGGCTTTTTTCAACGGCGACACGCGTGCCCCAGCTGCGCATGGGGTCGCCGGTAGTCCGGCATCGATATCAGGGGGCATAGGAGTGGTGTAACCTTCGATACGATTGGGTTACGGCTTGGCGGGGCCGGCGATCGATCTGATTGTGGGCGAATGTGGGCGACACCGGTTAGGTGCCCGATTCCGCCAAGAACCGCAATCATTCGAGTGCGATTACAGTATAGCAGAGTCTGAACCGCGACGGCAAAAAAGCGGGAACTATTCCTACGATTAACGACTGAGCCAGGCAAAGGTGCGTCCGAGGTTTCGCGTTGGCAGCAGAGGAATGTCCACCATTTCCTCCTTTAGTAAGTAAGTTAGATAAGACAGTAAGAAATAAGGGAAGAACTACGTTGGAAAATGGTGGACACACTGAGCGGTAAGTGTGTCTACTCGGGCGCTTCGCGCCCTCCCTGCGCGGCCCTTCGGGCCTTGCCCGCGCTTCGCGCGGCCTAACTTTCTGTTCGGACCGGAAGACGTAGCTTTCAACCTTTCCGGTTCGACACTAACAGATCCGGTCTAGCACTTCATCGTGCCGTAGACGGGCCGTAGAAGCGTTCCTTGTTCCTGCATGCTGCGAAGTGCCCGAAATTGCCGTCAGTGCCTGGCGGCTCACGTATGACTCAAACAGGTCGTGGTGCGTTTTTCTTCGGAAAGTCGCGGTTCCCAAAAGAATCACCTTCCGGTTAGAGGAAATGGCGGACAGGCTGCGGTCCACACTAACCGATCCGGTTCTGTGCCCGAGGAGACATACCTCGGTTAGAGGAAATGGTGGACAGGGCGAACGGCTCGTAGTTTATGGCGATCACCGGCTTGTGGGAGAAGGCGCCGGCAACAAGCCGCCCACGTTCACCATGCTGACGACGGAGCCAGGGGCCGGATGTTGCGTCGCCCATCCATAATTAGCAAGTGGTTGTGCTTCAGCCTCCGAATTGGAGGGGCTGGATCAATCTGACGAAGCCGGACGTCGAGTTGTTTCGGCCCTTGCCGATGAGCTCTCTCAATATGGACACCGTCGGAGCCGTAGCGACAGCTAGGTATTCAGATTTGAAAACCGTGCATCATTCTTTCGACCGGCGGACAACTGAATTACAGGATGCTATCAGAAGGGTCCAAAGCACGAGGCCCGTGCCAACTCCTGCCGCTGGCGGTCTGCTAGATGCTCAGCCAAGATGAGATCGACGAGCTGAAGGCCAAGAACCTTTGCTACCATTGCGTCGATGAAGCGTATCTCCGCGCCGAAATGCAGCACCAAGGACGGCGGCGTCCTTGTTCGTATTGTGATCGGACTGCTAAGTCCTACACAGTCGGCGATCTGGCCGAGCGTATCGAAGAGGTCTTCGAACAACACTACGTCCGCACCTCGGACCAACCAAACTCTTGGCAGCAGATTCTGCTATCAGACCGTGAATCGGACTACGACTGGGAGCGCAACGGCGAGCCTGTTATCCACGCTATCGCCAATGCCGCGGGGATGCCTGAGGCGGCGGCGGAGGACATTCAACGTTTCCTCGATGAGAGGTATGGCGACTTCGATTCCGCAGCGATGGGCGAAGAAACCGAGTTCTGTTCCGACAGCTACTATGAGGAAAAGGGGACCAGCGATCGGGCCTGGCAGGAAGAGTGGGGCGAATTTGAGCGGTCGCTGAAGACGGAAGCTCGCTTTTTCAGCCGGACGGCGGCCGCCCATCTCTCGTCTGTCTTTCGGGGTCTCGAGACGATGTCCGCGACCGATGGTAGGCCGCTGGTGATCGACGCCGGTCCCGGGACGTCGCTGGACGCCGTTTATCGTGCACGCGTATTTCAATCGGACGAGCGGCTTGAGGCAGCGCTCTGTAGGCCGGATCAGCATTTAGGTTCGCCACCTGCCAGCGTTGCAGGCGCGGGGCGCATGAACGCGCGAGGCATCTCGGTATTCTATGGCGCCGATGAACCGCGCGTTGCCATCGCCGAGGTGCGGCCTCCGGTCGGCAGCCAGGTTGCCGTCGCGCGCTTCGAAATCATCCGGCCTTTGCGGTTGCTCGATTTGACCGCACTCGGCGACGTCAGCGAAGGCGGTAGCGTCTTCGACCCCGAGCTAGCAAGTCGCATGGAGCGCGCGATGTTCTTGCGCTCACTCAGCCAACGCATCACCCGGCCAGTAATGCCGGACGACGAAGCCTTCGACTACCTGCCCACCCAAGCCATCGCGGACTTCCTCGCCACTGACGAAGCTGAGATAGATGGCATCGTCTTTCCATCGGTCCAAGCGGCGGGCCATGTGCTGAATGTGGTGCTGTTTCACAAGGGGGCGCGAGTTGAGGGCATCGACGTGCCTGACGGAACCGACATCGAGGCGAGGACCGGCGAAATGTATCCGGAAGGCTGGGAGCGGGAATACGTCGTCATCGAACGGGCTCCGCCGGCACCTGCGCCAACGGCGCAAACGGGTGACGATGACGGATGGGCAAATTTCGCATGGTCGCCGCCGGACCCGGATGGCAGGGCGGTGGCGCTTCGCATCGATTTGCAGTCGATAAAGGTGCATCTGGTGCGTCGGGTAGAGTTCGATACAGTCGAATATGGTGTTCGGCGGCACCGCTGGGAAAGGCGCGAGCCCGACTTATAAGAGGTGCATTGGTCAGATTGGCAGCGATCTCGCGTCGGGTTTGGGCTGCCGTGGTGGAATTCATCGCGGTGGCCCGCGGGGAGGGTGAAATGAAAGCGCCATCAGGCTCGCCGTTGACGGCGATTGCGGGGCTGAATGAGTTTGCTTCGTCCGCCGCGTTTCGCAAATGCTGACTGGCGCCCGCATATTGCCCGGTATCAAGACCGGCACGTCCTTATGCTCCAGCCAGCCGGTTGGCACTCCAGACCTGAGGCCTAGTTCCTGGCGGTCGACACCGTCCACCACATGTTGCCTGAACTCTGGTTGCACCGAAGAGTTCTCCCTACCACTCATCTGAATGCTTTACAGCCAGCAAGCAGCGTGCATTCGTGGGACTTGTTATGGATTATTGAATTGGCGCAATTGGATGCAAGCAAGCGATGGCTTCCCGACAGACGCGCATACTCATTCTTTGCAAGACCTATCCTTCGCCGAGCGGCAAACACGTCGAAACATGCTGCGTCGCTGGCATAGAACAAGAAGGGGGCCTTATTAGGCTATTTCCCGTTCCGTTTCGACTTGTGGGCGACGACAAGCAGTTTAAGAAATGGCAGTGGATCGCGGCCCGGATCGAGAAAGCCCCAGGCGATCATCGTCGTGAAAGTCACAAGATTTTCGTTGATACTATACAATGCATGGGCGACCCTCTACCGACAAAGCAGGGCTGGCTGGCGAGAAGGGCGCAACTTGCCAATATACCAACGTTTAGGGATTTCGCGATGCTCGAAGAAGCTCGCGTCTCGGGCCATTTTACACTAGGACTTCTTCGTCCTTCGCGAGTGATCGGCCTAGATATTACAGCCTGTGAGAGGCCCGATTGGACACGAGAAGAGAGGGAAAAGCTAATTCAGTATGAGCGGCAAGGCGGACTGTTCGATGAGGCTGACGCCAAACGCATCGCGACCCTCAAGAAAATCCCTTTCGAGTTCCACTATCGCTATTCGTGCGCGATCGGCGGTGAAAATCGCGAGTATCGGCACAAGATAGCCGATTGGGAAGCTGGCGCGCTCTACTGGACCTGCCGCCACCGCTATCGGGATGCGTGGGAGGTTCCGTTTCGAGCCAAACTTGAGACCGCTTTGCCAGGTGCTGACCTTATCTTCTTGATGGGCACGATCCACCGGTTTCCGAACCAGTGGCTTATCGTAAGCCTGATTTACCCGCCTAAGCTGCCGACCGAACCCTGGCGTCAGGGATCTCTTTTCGATCCGTTAGGTGAGTGATGCTGAACCTGCCGATGGCGGCGGCTGCTCGCGCGACGAAGGTTCGATGACAGCGATTGAAATCGGCTTCAAAACAAATCAGGCACGAAGTCGAGCCTTTGGCGACCTTCACAATCTCGGCTACTGCCTCCGTCTGCTCCCTGCTATGCGCAAGAAATCCACGCGTGTAGGCCGTCCAGTCACCGTCTTGCTTGTAACGTTCGCGGACAGGTTTGGGGCAGCCCAGGGCTGGAACGTGAGTGTAAGCGATACCAGCGTCGCCTAGCGCGATAGAAAGACTACCTTTCGAGAAGCCGCGTTTGCGCGACAGAGGATTTGCCCGAACATCGAGCACCGTTTCAACACCGGCATCCTTGAGGCGTTCGATGAAGATATCCAGCGACAAACCTTCGTAGCCGAAGGTGAAAATGCGGTCCGACATGATCGATCCCTCGTGTCCCGTTTAGAATCTGCGCCGTCTTCCGGAAAGAATGGATTAACTCTGTAGGGGCGGGGCGATCGATCAGTCGTGCCCTAAATCCATTGATTCTCGTAGACCGTCTGTCTCAAGGTCCGAATTGCATCTCTCGCCTTGCCCTCCAACTCATGCTCGTATTTTTCCGGCTGTTCAAGAACATCCTGATCGTGCTGAGGGGTGGCCAGATGAACCCACCGATTGCGGTAATTCCGAAGAGCATGAATGTCGCGCTTAAGCGGTTCCGAAATCGAAGATCGTTCGATCAGTTCATACAGGGTCGCTCGCCGATCTCCTGCGTATTCCGAGCGCAGATATGTCTCGATGCCCGCCATGGCTGTGACGACGGTTGCGAGGTGAGCGCTGGCAACGAAAGCGATATCTGCTTCCCGAACGATGAACGAACACCACTCCGATAACGTGACTCCACCTTGTAGGAGTTCCTCGTCCAAATTCGCGATGAAGGCCCAACGCTGCTCTTCGTTCATCTTGTTCCTTACATCATGAGATTCGTCTGGCGGGCGCTGGCAATTCTAAACGGCCCGGAACGGCGTGGCGTCTCGTCCAGGCACGTTGGAGTTGCCCACCCGCACCATCAATCGCTGTGACGGAATCTCGCGTATGTATCTGTTCCGATCGTCTTTGCGAATCCACGGGCGAACCGAAAGTCATTGACGGGAGAAATTACAAATCTCTTGGCCATAAAGACTTGCCCTGAGTTCTCACTCTCGACCATCTCCTTATCCAATGCGATAGGCGACAGACACCCGTCCAACGCTTCGATCCTTTTCCAGAACCGCCGCTCATGACAGAACATGATAATGTCCGGAGCGAGCGGGTAAACGGCGTAACTGCCCTCGGCCACAAAACCAATTTTGAGCCACATGGCGTTATCCTTTGTCCTGAAAGCAACAGGATTATCGGATGTCATGAACGGTGTTCCTGTGGTGTTTTTTGCGAATATCCAAATCGCCTCGTTGATATGATTCGCAATGCTTTCAACCACACCGAGGTCCCACATGAGATCGGTGTGCGTATTTGCCCTGTCGTCATCGGAAAGCGGTTCATCGGGATGGTCCTCATCATGCATTGCACAAAGGATGTCTCTGGTGTCGGCGGTCCTCAGGAATTGGACGGCCATGAACCGTGACACGATCTCCCGGTTTGGCTTTGGAATTGGGATCTGTTGACCCGGTTCAACAGCCCGTAACCGTTGGAGCCATTCGTCCGTGATCAAGGACATTTGCCCTTCCATTTCCGACAGCTGCTTTTCCATCGTGAAAGCGTCGTGTCCAAGTTTCTCGAATTTATGCAACCGATAAAAGTCAGATTCCACTGCGATCGATCCCGGCATCGATGGAAAGACGCGATCCGTTTTTTTGTCCCAAACCCAGAGCCGACCGGCATTGTCTGCAAACCGCCTTTGGTGGAATTGCGGCACATAGTGGTGACGCCTTGGGTCGTTCATGCTCGCAATTGCTCCGTCCTCATTGAGTTCCCGTTTTCGGCAGTCGTTCACGGCTTTCTATCGGAATCTCGCGTTTTCACTTTGATCTGATCAATGTGGCCATAGGGTCAATGGTATTGCGCGGCTTCGGCCCCTTCGGCCGGCTGCGAGGATCGGGACCGGGACTGCTGTGGTGGAATTCGCCGCCTCGGCCATGTGGCAGCGGGAAGGCGCCGTCGCGATTGCCGACCCTATGCTGGTCCTGGCCTAGTGGATGGATCGCGAATCAAACTGGAGCCCCGGAGCTCGACACGATGTTTCGGCGTTTCGCGATGCTGCGATCGAAGCCGCTTTCGATGGGGGCCGGCACGGTTGAAGCAAAGACGGCCAAACCGGTGAGCTTGTCACCTCAAGACCTCCGGATCCACCACTGAAGGATTACGATGTCCGAGGCCGAGAAGATTGTCACTGAGCGTCTAGGGCGCGCACCATCACCGTCCGCTGGAGTGTCACTCAGAATGCCAAAGCACGCACCTGCGACCGGCTGTGTCGATTGTGGCCGGTAGTTCCGGCCGTGACTACTGCGGAAGGGACGAGACACCTGGCAGCACGCACTGAACTTCTGGAAATCTCTTTTTCCAATGGCAGCACAATAAGTCATTGGTGACTTACGATTGACAACAACTATTCCTATCCTAAAAATCGTATAATGCTGGATTTATTCGATCTTATTTAGCGTTAAAGCGTCGCCAAAGATCGAACGACTCAACAAGAAGTTCTTTCATCGTAATACCGGCGTTGTGAGCCGATAGCTTGAATTGATAGTGAAACTCGTCAGGCATCTTAAAGCTCATGTCACGTATCGGGCGATCACTGCCATCGTCAGATTTATCGGCCATCGTTCATTCTCCTATTTTGGCACTCCTATGAATGAATGACATCGGTAGAATTTTCAATTTGACGAGCGTTCAAAAAATGTTACCGTCTATTTGTGGCGCCAATCAAATGGCTTTCACCTCCAGAACTACGGACTCTAAAGGGCCCAGGACCGCCAGCTTCCTGGGCCCTTGCCACTTAGCGAGCGCACCTGTTGCAGGTTGCCCGCTCGGGTGCTCTTCCTGACGAACGAGCCGCGATGCCCTCCGAGGGCTGGTGTTGGCACGCGTGGATGCATTGCATTGGAGACCATGATGCCCACAGAACAACGCTTCCCTCGCCTGGCTGTCTTGATCGACGCGGATAATGTCCCGGCGAAGATGATCGGCCGAGCCATCACAGAGATGGAAAAATACGGCCAGTTAGTAGTGAAGCGAGCCTATGGCGACTTTGCTGGACCACAAGGCGCGGTGTGGGGGGAGACGTTGGTCCGGCACGCAATCGTGCCGCGTCATCTGGCGATTTCCGGCAGGGGCAAGAATGCTGCAGACATCGCGCTGGTAATTGATGCGATGGATCTTCTACACGATGGCGCCTTCGGCGGATTTTGTATCGTGTCAAGCGACAGCGATTTCACCAACCTGGCGATCCGCATTCGGGAGCAGCATCTTGAATGTTATGTTTTCGGCGGTGAAAGCGCCCCCGAACGGCTAAAGCAAGCATGCAGCCGGTTCGTGTATCTGGAGAACCTGAGGTTCGATCTGCTGCATGCACCTCATTCCAAAATGAAGCCGCTACGCCCGCTCGGCGAGGCCCATTTTATCGTGAAGAGTGCAATGGCCAGCCTTGTTGATCATCCCGCAGACTGGGTGGCGATTGACCTTCTCGAGCGCGAACTTGAGCGCCGAAGCACCGATTTCGATACGCGAACTTACGGACATGTTCGATTAAGAGATCTGCTTGTTGCACTCAAACGTCCGTTTGTCGTCGATGGGCCACGCGATTCTGCTGGGCGTGTCAGAATGCGAGTGACGAAGCAGGCCGGAAAAATGTTGCTCCGAAGGGGTGATACACAGGGTCTCGTTTCCGCGTGCGCCTGTGCCACCTCCGGCACTCCGCGAGTGGCTAACTAGCCTTGCCAGTGATCGCCATTCGCCGGCCGATGGAATTCAGAGATCGGCAAGGCACCGGCCTTCGCCACGGGCGGCATCGTCGGCAGGAACAGCTTCGCCAACACCTATGCGCCGAACCTCGCCATCAACGTCAGCGGTTCCGGCAAACCCCGACAGGACGCGCACCTTGCCAGCCAAATCGCGGAGCATGCGGACCGCACCCTGAAGGCCAATCAGCCGAAGGACGGCTTCCGGCGCTCACAGGGGCAGGTGCTGGGGGAAGCGGCGCGCATGCGGCATCGGGCAACAGGCCGGAACGGATGATCCCTCTAGCGGCTTGTGCTGTTGCCGAAAGCCATGCGGATGCCAAGTCCGACGATGAAGCAACCCGCGATACGTTGCTGCCACACAGACCCCAGCACCAGGGGCTTCCTAGCAGCGAAAGGAACGACGAGTATCGTTGAGCGCCAGTCCCGGATGTCTCCCAAGCGCGCGCATTCGACACAGGTCAATGCGCCTATTTAGGTGTGGTCTGTCAGAGCCTTAGTGGATGACTGATCTTGGAACTGGGCAGGACGAGAAATAGGTTCCTAGCGGTATCGAGGCTTGTAGCGCCCGATCATCCTACACTTCGGCCCATACAGCAGTCTGCCTCCGACGCGGAGCGCCTCCTGGATCCCGCCTTAGTTGACACTTTTCCAAAAACTTGGATTTCGGACGGTTTTGTCAACCTGATGTAAACTTAGGGTAAAGCAGACTCTTATTTCGGCTAAGAGAACGCACGTTTCTGGTTGACAGAATTCGTTGCGGATCACGAGTGATCGATGGCCTAAGTTGACGTTTGTCAACCTCGGGCTTGTCAAAGCTCGTTCCCTTCAGATGTCCAGCCGACACCCCACACAAAGCGGTGCATTGAGGGGATATTTGTCTGCCGCAACAAAAGGCATTCCCTTGATCTAACCAAGAAAATCCTAGGACTTCCATCTTTGGGGTTCATCCAGACTCAGGAACAAAGTCGATCGGTTCCTAGGAACCTGGGCGATCATCTGCTGCTCCCTCTCATGGCATCCAGAACCGGCACCCGTGGTGCACTCGCTGACGGCGCTTACTTCGCTGATCCCACTGGATTAGCGGGACTGACCGAACATGCGGCCCATGCTCGCGGTCTGCCCTGGAGCCTGAGGGCAGTAGTAGGGTGAAAAATCAGCTGGCTGCCACCAATGGCTTAGATGGATACGTAGTTGCCGTTCGGTCATCTGCCAGAACGAGCACGTTGCGCCATATTCGGACCTACGCGGGGACAAGTGTGAACGTCTCATCTCAACCATTCCGTTACATTCCAGTCCAATCGGACGAACGCGCGTCCCGGGTAGCGCAATGAGCCAAGCTTGCATCAAATCGACGCAAACTACGTTGTCGGAACCGACGCAGATGACGCAGATGATGCGACCTCAACGACTCAGGGCGTCCAGCGCCCTTTGTGCCGCGATGAGGTCGACGATTGGATATCTGGTTTCAAATGTGTTGATGACGGATTGTAGGCGCGCTTTGGCGTCATTGACACGACCTTGTCGTGCGAGAACCAGTGTCAGTTGCGTTGTGGCGCGGAGTTCAAAAAGTCGCGCTTTCTGCCGCTTTGAAGTTGCAATCGCTGTTTCGAATAGCCGAGCGGCACCCGTCAGGTCACCTCGGCCAGCGGCGATTTGGCCACGGAAGCGAATACATTCTGCTAGGTAGCATGCTTCGTCCGTATCGAGAACGAGCGCATCGACGTCATCAAGCACTTGCGATGCGTCTTCGATGCGACCGGCCCGCAGGAGAAGATCACAAAGTGCGCATGTTTTGTCAGCGGAGTGAAATACCACGCCTTGCCCACGCCAAAGAACCATACTCTCCCGGACGTCATCGATGCCGGCATCCAGTTCACCTAAATGCGAGCGGGCATAGCCACGCCACCTAATGCCGCTGCTTCGACGCGCCGCGTAGCCATGCCGTTCGCAAATCTCGACGATCTTCGTAGCGTTCTCAAGTAGTTTCTCGTATTGACCGAGTAGCTCGCAAAAATGGCACTGAAGGAGAAGATACCAGGCGAGGTCGAAGGGTTTATCGAGCTGACTGACAGTTCGAATCAGTTGCTCTTTTTGTTCGACGGCATCGTCAAAGAAGCCCAATATGGTCAGCGAACCGCTAAGATACTCTTGGGCAGAGAGACGTTGATCCGCACCAGCGAACAAGATACGACGACTTGCTTCAACACGTTCAACCAGAGCTAAGGCCTTGCGTAGGGCCTCCGCTGCCAGCGGTTGTTCTCCCCGGTTGTAGTGAGCAATCCCCTTTGCCGCCCAAAGTGCACTCAGATAGGCCGCTGGAACGAGATTGGCATCGTTTGCGAGCTGCTCTTCGGCCAGGGTGAGGTAATCTTGATTGCGCCCAGTGGCATAAAAAAAAGGAGCGAGTGAAAGCGCAACGTCACATTGCAATTCGACCGATGCAGTGTTCGCGGCAGCAAGACGTGCATCTTGAAGCGCCTTCCCAAGGCGCTCAGAACGATACCCTTCAGCCTGCATCAAGGCATTGGCCATCGCAAGGTGGAGACGTGTCATCCGTTCGGCACCGCCGGAGACGTCGCCAAGTCTCCTGCTGCAGTCGATCGCACTGGCAAAGTGCGACACGGCTTCCCTAGTGGCAGCTCTGGCCACGGCGGCCCCTCCCGCCTTTTGCCAGTGATCGAGCGCGCCCGCCCAATCCCCAGCTTCCTGAAAGTGGTGCGCGAGGAGCTCGGGTTGCGCGTCAGTGATTTCGGTCCACTTTTCCTCCAACACATCTGCGACACGCTTATGTAGCTCCTGGCGCTTAGCGCGCAGCAGCGTGCCATACGCTGCGTCCTGAACGAGCGCATGCTTGAAGAGGTAAGTGGCCAGTGGCCGCGTCCCGCGGCAGAACACCAGACCGGCGCCGACGAGTTGATCCAGTGCGCCATTTAGATCAGCGGCATTTCGCTGTGCAACCGCTGCCAGCAATTCGTAGGAGAACTCCCGACCGAGAACCGCGCCGACCTGTGCGACCTCCTTAACGGTTGAGCCGAGGCGATCGAGCCGCGCCATCAGCGAGGCATGCAGCGTGGCGGGGACGTTCAACGCCGTCGCAGCAGCTCTTGAGAGCACTGTCCTGGCGTTGCCGCTCTCCAACACCGCCTTGGTCAGTTCCTCGACGAACAGTGGCACCCCATCCGTGCGCTCGATGATCTCCGCGACAACGTCGCTCGGCAGCTCTCCGGTGCCGACGACCCGCTGGACCAACGCGGCGCCTTCACGACGGTCGAGCCGATTGAGGACCAGAACCGTGACGTGCGCCTGCCCGGTCCACGGCGGTTGAAACTCGGGGCGGAACGTGAGGAGAAGCAGCACTGGCAGGAGCGGCACCCGCTCGATGGCTAGGTCGAGCAGCTCGCGCGAGCTGGGGTCGATCCAGTGCACATCCTCGAAGAGCATCAGCACCGGACCTTGTCGCGCCAGGTCTTCGAGCTGCCGGAGCAGCGCATCGAAGGTTTTCTCTTTCTTACGCTTGGGCGTCAGTTGGAGAGGCGGGAAGCGGCCTTCGGTCGGCAACGACAGCAGCTCGGCCAGCAGCGCCCCGTCCTCCGGTGAGGCCGGGGCAAGCAGGGCCGCAAGCTTATCCAGCTTCCTCTCAGGCGGGTCGTCGCGCTCCAACCCGGCGGCACGTTCTAGCTGCGCAATGGTCGGGTGGAGCGCGCTGTCTTGATGGTGCGGCGAACAGAAATAGCGCAAGCGGGTGTGTGGCTCATTCTGGATCCGCTCCTGCAAGGTGACAGTGAGGCGCGACTTGCCGATGCCCGGCTCGCCCGAGAGCAGGACTACCCGGCCTTCGCCACCTTTCGCGCGATGCCAGTGGCGCTGCAGCAGGTCGACCTCCTCCTCACGCCCGACCAGCGGCGTGGGCGTCGTCCCATGCAGCGCCTCGAACCGGCTTTCGACAGCGCTCTCACGAACCACTTGATAGGGATGGATCGGCTCCGGAAAGCCTTTCACCTCGACGGCGCCAAGATCGCGATATTCGAAAAGATCGCCGACCAGCTGCCGCGTTTGCGGCCCGATCACGACCGCGTCGGGTTCGGCAAGAGCTTGCAGGCGGGCGGCGAGGTTCGGCGTCTCGCCCACGACGCCGCGCTCGTGCCCTTCGCCGGCGGTGATCAGATCGCCGACGACGACCTGTCCGGTGCCGATGCCGATACGAACCCGCAATGGCTCGGACTCTAGGAGTCGCCTAACGGCATCGACGAGAGCAAGGCCAGCACGCACCGCCTGCTCGGCGGCGTTCTCGTGCGCCTGCGGGTAGCCGAAATACACCAAAACTCCGTCGCCCATGTGCTTGGCGACAAAGCCGCCGAAGTGGGCGACCGTATCGGCGACACAGCGGTGATACGCTCCGATGATCTCACGCAGGTCCTCGGGATCCAGACGCGTCGCCAGCGCCGTCGAGCCGACGAGATCCACGAACATGACGGTCAGCTGTCGACGCTCCGCGCTTAACTCCCGGGTGCGGCTCTGAGCCGCGATGTAATCGGTGCTCGCGTCGGGATGGCTTGACGACGGCCCCAGTCCCACTACCGCCTTGCGGAATCGCTTGCGATGACCAAGGAGCATACCGAGCTTCTCGAGGTCGGCATCGGTCAGCTCCGGCAGGACTTCCGCGTCGATCGCGTTGTCGCGAAATGCCTGCTCGTATTGCTGGAGGCCAAGGCCTCGCAACCAAGCGGCAACGTCCACACAGCTCTCCCAAGGCTGAATTCGGGTCCCTCAGCCGCAATATTAACTCAAATGCCAGGGAAATGCTGTAGTCCGACATGGTTACCGCGGCGGTGACAGCTTCTGGCAGCAAAGCGGACGATGCGCTCCTAGTGATCAAGCGTCCGCATCGGTCAGATCGCGTCATGCAACACTCGCAACTGAACGACCACAAAGGTCGACCTCGGTAGGTCACGGTGATCGGGTTTCGACGCTGGCGTCACTCTGCATCATTCGCCCTCCTTCTTGCCGTCCACGGCACCAAAGATGGCGCGCAATATCTTTCGAAGCAGGACCGATATCTTCGGATCCGTTCCGCTCGAGAACTTGCGCAGCAAGCCAATGAACTCCTGCTCATTTTCTGAAACAAAAACGCCCACCATTTCCCGAATGGCTGCACGGTCCTTTTCGTTACCATTCTGCATGAGGGGCAAGATGAACAGCTCGCGATGATCGATCTCTAGCGCCCTTGCAATGCTCACAACGCGATAAAGCGGCACTTTCGTTCTCCCGCTCTTCATCATCGAAATGACATTGTCGTTAGCAAAACCGATCTCTCTGGCTATTTCCCTTTGGCTCTTTCTGTCTCTTAGCTCGTAGATGCGTTTGTCCAAGAATTTGGCAATCTCAGATTTCCGATGTGCACTGCTGCCATTGTTGTTCATGCCTGTTTTCTTTCTTTAAGTATCTCTTCTTGCTTAATATATAACAACTAATGGTAGGGGAATTTATTTTCCCATCGGCTAGATAGGTCACGGACTTCAGGCTCGCGCCTAGCCGGAATGGCGTCAAACGCTGTCGCACCGTTGATATAACTTGGATAAAGCTACCCTCGGGGGTGATCGACCTTCGTCAACCAAGAGGGCCTGTGGTCGGCGGATTGCACCACTGAACGTGCTCCACATTCCGACGTCCGAGGGTCTTGGGGAACCCGAGCCAAGTAAGGCGGCACCCCCATGGGCTGTGTTCGACGCATAAACGAACCATCCGTCGCGCCTTTCCACTTCCTGCTGGAACCCAGTCGCGAACGCTGCCTTGCCCAACTAACGGAAAGACGTCCGCTTGCGTTGAAGCTGGCGTTACGGATGGATGCTGACAGGCGTCAATAAGGCACGGCGGGAAACGGTCAATTGCCGGGTGGGACGCATGCTTCCCATAGACTCGCATCAGAACGGGTCATTTGGATATCGATAGCCCACAGCTGCCTAGGAGTGATATTTTTCACAAACGAATCTGCCTTAGGCTTTAATTCAGCAACTGCTTATGTTAATCTGCACAACGAAAGTCGATATCTGCCAAAGGAGGGTTGTATGAAACTCTTCATTTTCGCTTTGACGGCATTGTCGCCACTCGCAATTCTTACAACTCATGTAGCAGCCGACGGCACGAGCCCTGGCGCAAGCGTTGTAAAACCTGTCTCTCTTTTTCAGCCTATGATTCAAGTGCCCATGTCAAAATGGACAAAGGAAGTTGCCGCTACATGCGAAAATGGCTACGGATCATGCGGGCAGTGGAATCCCTACTATGCCATAGAGTGTCCTGACACTCAGCGCCCATGCTATCATAGCGACGGGTCAACCACTTGCGAAGATTTTCCGGAGTGCCGCTGAGGCGCACTGCGGTCACCATGTTCTTGGGACTTGTCGTATCAGGCTGCTTTCACGCTGACCAAACAATTGTCTTGCCGGAAAGTTTTGGCTTGACTAGGACGGACATCGAATCCGACCTCGTAGATCGGGCGATCGAAGTCGCCAACAATATCCTGATGCAGAGCGGCGGCTTTTTATTCAGGCGCGATCTTCTCTTAGAAGCAAGTCCCCGTGAGATCCCGATATTCGTCCTGTCAAGCCTCAACCTCGCGACGTCGGATGTGATATGGGTTCCACCCGGTTGCCGATGCGTCTATGTTCAGGCGCCGGCGCTTCGGCGCTGGTTAAACCAGGCGCGAAATGCCGGTGGCTATGGCGACCTGTTCGATGAACGATATGTAGTTGCGTTCATGTTGCTTCATGAGATGGGTCATATTGTGCGGGGAAAACCCGGTGGCTATCTGACGAGCGAAGATCCCAATTTCTCCTTGAACCTTCAAATCACCGACGAGAAGTTGGCGGAGGCCGACGCCGACGCCTTTGCAGAAGCAGCGCTGGTCGAACGACTTCACAGTGGTGGTAGCCAAGCTGAGACGGCGTCTGCGGTGGTGACCAACCTCTCCATACTTTCAAATAACATCTACTACGCTATCACACTGAGCCAAGGCCTGGCTGAGATAATGTGCCTGACACCCACACTCTATTGGGATCGCGGCTATTCGCATCCGAATCTAGTGTTTCGCCTGATGGAGACCGTGAACCGGTTAGCCCCTTCGCAGCAGTCTGCGCAGATAGTGGCTGAGTTCAAAGATTGTCGAGCGAAAAACGGAAAGTATTTCGATACATTTCAGTGACGGAGGCCGCTATGACTATGCGCGCTTCCACATCAAAATTGGGTCTCAGATCACGCGGATAATAAATGTGAACCGGCCTGACAAAGAGGATCGAGGGATGCCCATTGCACGAATTACCGGAGTTCTACTTTCCGTCGGGCTAATCGTTTGGATTGTAATCAGCATAGTAGCTCCCGTAGGGTCTCACCCTAATCCGAACATTCTGGGGTTGGGCAGCGACTTTGAGGGAAACCTCCAGCTCCCTAAAGAAACCATTGTAAAGGTGTTTGAGGATGCACGTTTGCAAATGGTGCAAGTTAACAGTAGCGGCGTCCGGCTGCGCACAGCTGGTGATGTGGGGGCATGGCTGAGCTTCGCAGCGACGGCATTAATAACTCTTATTGCTGGGTTCTATGGGCGCGCAGTGGGAGCGAACGGAACAGCTCCTGACACGACAGGATTTCCATCAAGGAGCGTTCGGCTAATTGCGTTCCTTGCAGCACTCGCTGCGATCCTGACCGCCTTCGGAAGCCTCGCGATAGCCAAGTCAGGAGAGTATTACAAAAGAGCCGATGAGATTCGCGATCTCATTGTCCACAGTAGGGCGCAGATTAAGGATGCCCCAAATCCTGAAGCTGCTCAAGACATTCTCAACGATCTCATTTTGCAGACATCACGGGCTTCTACTATCTAATATTCCGCAAAGTATCCCCACTGGGATGGGCGGCCCCAACATCTTACTGCGTCCCTGGACGAAGCGATGCGCACAAGGGGCCCGCGGCGTCCAAAATTAGCGAGACGGAAACGGCCTCGGGCTCTGAAGTGCCCGTCGCACGGGCGATGCGACTCGGACAAAGGCCATCCGGTGTAGTCGACCGGCTGCTCGATGGATGGCCGTCACAGATGAACTACTCGACCAAAGTCGTCCTTAGAGCCGTCAAATATCCGAAACGCCAGGTCGTGCTGGAATACAGCGCAGCTCCAACGACAGCGGCGCAGCAGCGGGTGGCTGGTAAGACAGTTGTTCACCCGGTGATCGATCTTGGTGACTACAGCGAAGCCTTGCGTCGAAAGCCGATCCTCACACCGGATAATCCGATGCCTAGAGTTTTCGGTGGAAAAACCTGCCAAGTCGGAACCGGCTAAGCGTCGCAATTCCGCCTCGCTATCATTCGCCGTCTCCGCTCCGTAGAACAGGCTATCCGAAATTGATCAACGGAGACCAGCGCTGAGGGTGCCTAGAACTCATACCGGGGCAACCGCGCAATCGCAGACGCCTTCGCAGCGATTGTCACGTCCCCATAGTCGTCGCCCGCAGTTCGTCCGGCATGGCCCTGGATTGCATCAAGCGTCCTGTCGGCAATGCCGATCTCACGACCAACCGTCTTGAGGGCAATGAGTTCGAACCGCTTAACCATTTCCGATCGGCGCCGCAGCAGCATGGCAATCGTCGTCGCCAAACTTTACCCCCTGCCGACGGCACCACTCGGAGGTGCCAACTCAGGCCTGGTGAGTTCGAGGAAATGGCTTATATGAGCCTGAATACCTCCCAAACGAAGCGGCAGCGGACCCGAAGGCATACGACACCACGGTTTGACAATCTAGGAATAAAGCCTTTGTTTTCAATGAGCGGTCAGCGCACGTTTGACAACCTAACCGCTTGAACTCCCATGGCTGTTCCAGAACGGCTCAGCGTGGAATAGACTGCCGCCCGCAGCCCCTTGTCGAGCGGCTGCGGATGCGCAAAAAGGGCGAATGGCGACCACGCAACTGGAACGGCCGGGAGATCGCGGCTTGAGCGCTCGCGCCAGGCGGGCACTGAAGGCCGTGCCGCTTGCCTGGAAACGGTTCTGGCGCCTCGTTTCGCTTTACATGCCGAAGCGGCTCTATGCCCGCTCGCTGATCATCGTCATCGCGCCGATGATACTGCTGCAATCGGTCCTCGCCTTTGTCTTTATGGAACGCCACTGGCAGACCGTGACGCAGCGCCTGTCGCAGGCCACGGTCCGCGACATTGCCGCGATCGTCGACCTGGTGGAAACCTATCCGCACGACGCCGACTACGCCAACATCATCCGCATCGCGCAGGATCGCATGCAGCTGAAGATCGACTTGCTGCCGCCCGATCCGCTGCCGGCGCCCGGTCCAAAGCCGTTCTTCTCGATCCTCGACGAAATTCTCTCGTCCGAGATCACCCATCAGATCAACCGTCCGTTCTGGATCGATACGGTCGGCAATTCCAATATCATCGAGGTCCGCGTCCAGCTCGAAGGCAAGGTGCTGCGCGCCTTCGTGCGCCGGAGCCAGGCCTATGCCTCGAACACGCACATTTTCCTGATCTGGATGGTCGGCACCTCGCTGGTGCTGCTGATGATCGCCATCCCGTTCCTGCGCAACCAGATCCGGCCGATCCTGACGCTGGCCGAGGCCGCCGAAAGTTTCGGCAAGGGCCGGCCGATGCCGCTCGATTTCCGTCCGCGCGGTGCCGAGGAGGTTCGCCGCGCCGGCTTTGCCTTCATCCAGATGCGCGAACGCATCGAACGCCAGCTCGAACAGCGCACCGCCATGCTGAGCGGCGTCAGTCACGATTTGAGGACCATCCTCACGCGCTTCAAGCTGCAGCTTGCGCTGACCGGGACCAAGGCCGACACCGAGGCGCTCGGCCAGGACATCGACGACATGCAGTCGATGCTGGAAGGCTATCTCGCCTTTGCCCGCGGCGAGGCAACGGAAGACGCCGGCCGTTTCAACCTTGAAGCCTATTTCGACAAGCTCGGCGAGGAGGCGACGCTGCGCAAGCGCAAACTGTCGACCTCGCTCGCCGGCGATCCAAATGTGCATGTGCGGCCCCATGCCTTTGCCCGGCTGTTGTCCAATGTCGTCGGCAACGCCTTCCGTTATGCCAAGACGGTTGAGATCAACGCCAACCACGGCCGCGGCTCGCTGCTCGTCACCATCGACGACGACGGTCCGGGCATTCCGCCTGAAAAGCGCGAGCACGTGTTCAAGCCTTTCGTGCGGCTTGACGAAGCCCGCAACCTCGATGCCAGCGGCACCGGCCTTGGCCTTGCCATCGCACGCGACATTGCCCGCAGCCACGGCGGCGACATCATGCTCGACAAGAGCCCGCTCGGCGGCTTGCGCGCCGTCATCAAGGTTCCGGCCTGATTAGAATGACATGCGTCCAATTGGACGTACTGCTTCATCGGCCCGTCATGAAACCATGCTGAAGAGCGCGCATGAAGCGCGTGATCCCGATTGATTCGGCCTTGCGGCCCCGCATCAAGGAAACCGACGACCTTTCAAGCAAAGGCCTGCTATGCGCATCCTGATGGTCACCGACGCCTGGCGCCCGCAAGTCAACGGCGTTGTCCATACGCTGGAACGGCTTTCAGAAACCCTGAAATCCTTCGACGTCGAGACGGACTTCCTGACCCCGAATATCTTTCGCACCTTGCCGCTGCCGACCTACCCGGACATCCGGCTGGCGCTGACGACGCCAGGCCGCGTGGCGCGCCTGATCGAAGCGCGCAATGCCGATCATATCCATATCGTCACCGAGGGCCCGCTCGGCATCATGGCGCGGCGCTATTGCCGCAAGGCCGGCCGGCCGTTCACCACAAGCTATCACACGCGCTTTCCGGAATATCTGAGCGCGCGGCTGCCAATACCGGAAGCCTGGGCCTATCGCTGGCTTCGCGATTTCCACAATTCCGGACAAGGCACGCTGGTCGCCACCCAGTCGCTGGCGGACGATCTGGCGGCGCGCGGCTTCACCAAGCTAAGGCCATGGACGCGCGGCGTCGATACCGACCATTTCCGGCCGGACAAGAAAAAGGATATGGGGCTCAAGCGACCGATCTTCCTCTGCGTCGGCCGCGTCGCGATCGAAAAGAACCTGGCCGCCTTCCTCGACCTGGATTTGCCCGGCAGTAAGGTGGTCGTCGGCGAGGGACCGGAGTTGGCCAGACTCAAGGCCAGATACAACGATGCCCATTTCCTTGGCCACCGCCCGAACGACGAACTGGCCGAAATCTATGCCTCGGCCGATGTCTTCATTTTTCCCAGCCGCACCGACACGTTCGGCAATGTCATCATCGAGGCGCTGGCCAGCGGCACGCCGGTCGCAGCCTATCCGGTGACCGGGCCGATCGACATTGTCGGCGACGGCGTCGGCGGAGCGGTGTCGAACGATTTGCGTGAGGCCGCGCTCGCCGCGCTCGATGTCGACCGCGAAGAGGCGCGCCAACGGGCCATGCGCTACAGCTGGAAGGCCTGCGCGGAGATGTTCCTGGAAACGGCTGGAGAGGCGCTGGGCAGCCAGCGAAAACTGACACCACCTTTCGCCATCCACGGGCGAAGCGGCGGCAACGCCGGCGCGCAGACCCGAGGATCCATTTCGTGACCTGCGAGCGGCCCGTTTCGGTGAAGAACTTGTCGGGTTGAGGCGGCGGCGGGCCGCACTTGCTCCACAGGTTCATCCGGAACGCTTTTGCCGAGAACAGGCAGCGGAGGCGCTGATCGATCTCAATTTCTTGCGCGAGCTAGGGTGCAGCTCTTGGCGTCCGTCTGGTCGTGACTGCGCTAGCTGGGGCAGCGACCCGGTAGCGGACCGTCGGAAGCAGAGAACGCCGTTGATCAGTTGAAGGTGTGCAGCCGAAGTTTCAAGCTGCCATCTGCCTGCTTTTCGAAGACGTGGGTTGCCACCCCGGCCCACGGCTGATCCGCACCATTGGCGTCTTTACCCTTGGCCGACCATTTCGCCGTGCCAAACAGCAGGTTGCCGTCACCTCCTGCTTCGATCAGTTCGAGCTTGTGGCCTGTCACTCCCATGCCGAAGAGGCCGCCAAAGAATTTCTCGACCCCGTCCGGTGCCTTGATGACGTCATGGGTGGCGGGTAAGAAGATCGCGTCGTCGGTGTAGAACGCCGCAACCGCCTTTGCGTCTGCTTGTTGAAAGCAGCGTCCCAGGCCACGTAAGCGGCTTTCACCTGATCGTCGACGGGGTCAGCGTTGGCGGACGACCACGAAAAGAGGCAAAGGGAAAGCACAGCGAAAATCGCAGTCAGCAGTCGAACCATCGTATCCTCCCGAGAATTGGCGGCACAGCCCGACAGATGCCGCGTCAAAACAATACGCCTGGGCCGTTGGACTGTCGACTAATCCGTTTGGGGTGGTCCAAACCATCTAATCTCTCAAGGGCTCTTCGACTGAAAAACGATCATATGGCCGCCCACAACGAAAGCTCAATCGATGTTGTCGCCGAGGTTCTGGTGATCACGACTTTGGGGAAACCACGCGCTTCATCCTCGTGCCGATGGTCGAGTCCAAACAATTGCTCGCACCTATAACTGTCCAGAGCGCAACCATTTTTCGTGGGAGATCGGTGGAGCTCGCGTCAGAATGGCGCGCTCGATGCGTTTGAGATCAAAACCAGGAACGGCCACGGAAAGTCTGCGCGTCGGCTTCGGTGACGAAGCTAGAACAGTCGGCCGCCGTCAGGCACCCTGCGTTCGATCGCACCGAGGACGACCGCGCCCTCCTCGTCGGGAAAGCCAAGCGTCAGCACTTCCGACATGAAGGGGCCGATCTGCCGCGGCGGAAAATTGACCACCGCGAACACCTGCCGGCCGATCAGCGTCTCGGGCGCATAGTATTTGGTGATCTGCGCCGACGATTTCTTGACCCCGATGTCAGCGCCGAAATCGATCTTCAGCTTGATCGACGGCTTGCGCGCCTCCGGAAACGGCTCGGCCTCGACGATCGTGCCGGCGCGAATGTCGACTCGGTCGAAATCGGCGAAGCTGATCTCGGGCTTGCGCTGGCTGCTCGAACTCATGGCGGGTCAGGACCTGGCTCAGGCGTTTCCGTAGGTTTCGAACAGGACGCCGGCCAGCGCATCCTTGGCCGAGGTTCCCGACCAGACGACGAACTGGAACGCCTGGAAGTAGCATTCGCAGGCTTCCAGCGCCGACGACAACAGCACCTCGACCTGCTGGCTCGACGGCTCGACCCCGCCGGCGAGCAGCAGCGACTGGCGGAACATGATCGCGCCCTCCTGCTCCCAGAGGTCGAAATGGCCGAACAGCATCTGCTCGTTGATCAGCGAAAGCAGCCGCATCACTTCGAGCGCGCGCGCCTCCGGCACCTTGATGTCGAAAGCGCAGGCCAGATGCAGCGCCTCGAAATCCTCCATCCAGGAAAATGAGACGTGGTAGTCGGTCCAGCTTCCGGCAACCGAAATCGAAATCTCGTCGTCGCCGGCCCGTTCGAAGGACCAGTCGTTGTTGTGCGCCACCTGCTCGATAACATCCACCGGATGGATTTCGCGCGAGAATTCGAGTTCGAGAAGTTCCATGAATGCTTCCTGTCGTTCCTTCGCCTCGGCCGGCGGGGCACCCACAACGAACAATTTTGTCTAGAACTCGGACGGCCGGGACTTCGTCAACGCACAAAGACCCCAGACCGGACCCCACCGCCCGGCGCATGACCCTGCTCCGAATCATGCAACAAATTCAGTCTATTGATCGGGAGTCGCGTGACCAGCCCAATTTTTCGCACTGCGTCATTCGCATGTGGAAAGCCGCTGTCACAAAGATTCACGCAATGCCGGTAAGCGATTCACGACAAAGCGCTTTTTGCGATTGTGCTTTGTGGAAAAGTTTAACGTTATTTTTTTGGTCTGGGCTTTGCCGCAGCCGCAGGCGCGGCCTGCCCGGTCAGATCGGCGAGCTTTGCCTCAAGCGTCTCGATGCGGGCAGCGAGACGGGTGTTTTCTTCCCTGGCTTTTACCGCCATGTCGCGGGCGGCCTCGAATTCTTCGCGCTGCACCAGGTCCATCGAGTTGAGAACACGCTCGGCCTGCCCCTTGAAGGCGGTTTCCACTTCGCGGCGCACGCCTTGCGCGGCACCCGCAGCGTCGGTCATCAGCTTGGCGAATTCATCGAGAATGCGGTTCGGTCCGGTCGACATGGCAAATCCTCGCTTGCTCGATTTGACGTAGTGGCGCGCGACGCGGAATGCAAGAACGTTGAGGCTGCTGCGTCATCAAGTCGATGCAATTTGACCTAGTCTCGCAAGCCATAGCTGGTACCATCCAAGGAAGAGCATTCCGACGGGGACTGCAATGGCTTTCAGTGCGAATTTGGACCAGCGTCTTGCCGCACGCGACGCCGCGCTCGCCAAGGGCATTGGCGATGCCGACGCAGGGCGGGTGAAGCCTGCGGAAGAGGTGCTTGACCGCCTGGAGGCCAAATACAGGGCATTGGCCGGGACCAAGCTGTGAGGCGGCAGTACCGGCACGATCAGCCTGCTTCCCGAAGCCGTATTTGCCGCGCCAGCGTCGCCTTGACCGGGCCAAAACCCTGCCGCATGGTCCGCGCCCGAACGTGATCGCAACCGGGAGATCCTGTTGAGCGAGTATCTTATGCTGCCGCTGGCCGCCCTGCCCTTCCCCAATATCGACCCGGTCATCGTCCAGATCGGGCCGCTGGCGGTGCATTGGTATGGCGTCGGCTATATCGTCGGAATTCTCTTCGCCTGGTGGTATGCCAAGCGGCTCGTCACCAATGCTAGGCTCTGGCCCGACGGCACCATGCCAATGCGGCCCGAGGATCTCGACGACTTCATCGTCTGGGCGGCTATCGGCGTGGTGCTTGGCGGGCGTGTCGGCTACGTGCTGTTTTACGACCTGCCACGCTACATCGATCGACCCTTTGATATCCTTGCCGTCTGGCAGGGCGGCATGTCGTTCCATGGCGGGCTGCTCGGCGTCATTCTCGCCATGACGCTGTTTTCCTGGTCGCGCGGCATCCGCACCTGGTCGCTGTTCGACGTGGTGGCGGCCGGCGTGCCGGTCGGCCTTGGCCTCGTCCGCATGGCGAATTTCATCAACTCCGAACTCTGGGGCCGGCCGACCGACGTGCCATGGGCTGTCGAATTCCCCAATGGCGGGCCCTTTGCGCGCCATCCGAGCCAGCTCTACGAGGCGCTGCTCGAAGGCCTGGTGCTGTTCCTGGTCCTGCGCTTCTTCACCCATTCCAGGCTCAAGCTGAAGACGCCGCGCTTCGTCGGCGGCGCCTTCATCGCCGGTTACGGTCTCTCGCGCATCCTTGTCGAATTCTTCCGCGAGCCCGACCAGCAGCTCGGCTACCTCCTCGGCACCAACTGGCTGACGATGGGCATGGTGCTGTCGCTGCCGATGCTGCTGGCCGGCATCTGGGCGATGGCGACCGCTACCGCTTCGGGCCAAAAATCGGAATCGATTTTGGGAAAGCACGATGCGTAGAATCAAAGTGCCAGGGCGTACTTTCCAAATGGACGCACGTCGCCCTAGGGCGGTAACGCAGCCACAGCCGGTATGACCCGGCTGAAAACCCGCATCGTCGAGCTGATCGGTGCGGCGGGGCCGATCCCCGTCAACCACTACATGGCGCTTTGCCTGTTCGATCCGCTGGACGGCTACTATACGACGCGCGAGCCGTTCGGGGCTGCCGGCGACTTCGTCACCGCACCGGAGATCAGCCAGATGTTCGGCGAGCTGATCGCCGTCTGGCTCTACGAAGCCTGGCTGGCGACCGGCCGGCCGATGCCGGCCACCATCGCCGAGATCGGCCCCGGCCGCGGCACGCTGATGAAGGACATGCTGCGCACGCTTGCGCGGCTCGATCCGGCGCTGACCGCCGGTGCGTCGTTCGCCATGATCGAGACCAGCCCGCGGCTGGCCGATGTCCAGAGGCAAACGCTTGCCGCCACTCCTGCCGCGATCGGCTGGCACGAAAGCATCGACACTTTGCCGCAAACCCCGCTTTTCATCGTCGGCAACGAATTGTTCGACGCGGTGCCGATCCGCCAGTTCGTCCGCGCCGGAACAGGCTGGCGCGAACGGATGATCGGCCTCGACGGCGCCGACCAATTGCACATCTTCGCCGGCGCCGGATCGGTCGATCCAACGCTGTTGCCGGACGATGCCGAAAACGCCCCACAGGGCGCGATCGTCGAGGTCGCGCCGGCCCGAGCCGCGCTGATGGCGACCATCGCCGAGCGATTGGCCGGGCTCGGCGGCGCCGGCCTGTTTCTCGACTATGGCTACCTCCAGCCAGGGATCGGCGACACCTTGCAGGCCTTGCGCAAGCACGATCACGAAGATGTGCTGGCCAATCCGGGCGAAGCCGATCTCACCGCCCATGTCGATTTCGCCGCCCTTGCCGCGGTTGTGCGGGCGCATGGCCTCGATGCCCATCTCTCCACGCAAGGCGAATTCCTGGTGGAAATGGGGCTCCTCGAACGCGCCGGCCAGCTCGGCGCCAATGCCAATGAGGCGGCGCGCGAAAAGATTGCGGGCGAGGTCGAACGCCTCGCCGGCCCGCAAGCCATGGGCGACCTGTTCAAGGTGCTTGCTGTCCTGCCTGCCGGCATCGCCGTTCCGCCCTTTGCAACGGCGGATTGACTTTTCACTGCCGCCTCTCCCACTCTCCCGCCTTCCGACTGTCGCCGTTGGACTGTCGCCATCTTTCGACTGTCGCTTGACGAAATCGCTCTCACGGACAACAACGCAGCCATGCTGAATCAGACCAAACCGGATCCCGTTCGGTCGCCCTTGCTGGAGAAAGCGCGGGCGCAAGGCATTCGCCACGGCTATTTCACCCGCGTCGGCGGCGTCTCCAGCGGCATCTATCAGGGCCTCAACATCGGCACCGGCTCGAGCGACGACCAGACGCAGGTCGCCGAGAACCGCCGCCGCGTCGCCGACTGGATGGGCGTGCCATCAAGCCATCTGTTGACCGCCCACCAGATCCATTCGCCCGACGTCGTCATCGCCAGGGAGCCTTTTTCCGGCGAGCGGCCGAAGGCCGACGCCGTCGTCACCGACCGGCCGGGCATTGCGGTGGGCGCCTCGACGGCCGATTGCGGACCGGTGCTGTTCGCCGATACCGAGGCGCGAATCGTCGGCGCAGCCCATGCCGGCTGGAAGGGCGCCTTGTCAGGCGTGCTGGAAAACACCATTGCGGCGATGGAAAGCCTCGGCGCCCGGCGCGAGCGCATCGTTGCAGTTCTCGGCCCGTCCATCGGCCCGGAAAACTATGAAGTCGGCCCGGAATTCATCGCTCGTTTCGTCGAGGCAGATGCCAACAATATCGGCTATTTCGCGCCCTCGGCGAAGCCGGAACATGCAATGTTCGACCTCAACCGCTATACGGTCGATCGGCTGACCCGGGCCGGCGTCACCGCCGATGGGCTCGGCCGCTGCACCTACGCCGAGGAGGATCTGTTCTATTCCTACCGGCGCAGCACCCATCGCAAGGAGCCGGATTACGGGCGGCAGATTTCGGCAATCGTTTTGGAGACAGAATAATGGCGCTGCATTTCGAACGGTCGGAATTTGACGCGCGGCGCGATCGGCTGATGATCGAGATCGCCGAGAAGAAGCTCGATGCCGTCCTTTTGTTTGCGCAGGAGAGCATGTACTGGCTGACCGGCTACGATACGTTCGGCTTCTGCTTCTTCCAGTGCCTGGTGGTGAAGGCAGACGGCTCGATGATCCTGCTCACGCGCTCGGCCGATCTGCGCCAGGCGCGCCACACCTCGATCATCGACAACATCGTGCTGTGGACCGACCGCGACGGCGCCAATCCGGCGATCGACCTGCGCAATTTGCTCAACGACCTCGACCTGCTCGGCGCCCGCATCGGCGTCGAATACGACACCCACGGCCTGACCGCCTACAATGGCCGGCGCCTGGACGAGCAATTGCAGACCTTTGGCCAGATCGCCGACGCGTCCGGCATCATCAGCCGGCTGCGCCTGTTCAAGAGCCCGGCCGAGATCGCCAAGGTGGAAAAGGCCGCAAATCTCGCCGACGACGCTCTGGACGCGGCCCTGCCGCTGATCAAGCAGGGTGGCGACGAAGCCTTGATCCTCGCCGCCATGCAGGGCGCGATCTTTGCCGGCGGCGGCGACTATCCGGCCAACGAGTTCATCATCGGCTCTGGCGTGGACGCACTGCTTTGCCGATACAAGGCTGGCCGCCGCAAGCTGAGCAAGAACGACCAGTTGACGCTCGAATGGGCCGGCGTCTTCCACCATTACCATGCGGCGATGATGCGCACCGTGCTGACCGGCAAGGTGTCGAAACGTCACCAGGAGCTGTTCGATGCTGCGCGCGCCGCACTTCTGGCGGTCGAAAAGGCGATGACGCCCGGAAATACCTTCGGCGACGTGTTCGACGCGCATGCCCGCACGCTCGAAACCCACAATTTGACCAAGCACCGGCTCAACGCCTGCGGCTATTCGCTCGGCGCCCGCTTCACCCCATCATGGATGGACATGCCGATGTTCTATCAGGGCAATCCCGAACCGATCGCGCCGAACATGACGCTGTTCGCCCATATGATCATCATGGACTCCGAAACCGAGACGGCAATGACGCTTGGCCGCACCTATCTGACGACTGAATCGCAGCCGAAGCCGCTGTCCCGCCATGATCTCGACTTGATTGTGCAATGAATCCATAATGGTAAGAATGCAAGAGGCGTTCATCGCCAGGGAGTTTTGAGGCAAATGAGGCGATCGCATGCGACGACCGTGTCATTGCTCGCGGCGCTGGCGCTGGCCGCCTGCACCAACGCGAAGGACGTTCTCGAACCCTCGGCCATCGCCCCGCAGTCGACACAGACCGTGCCAACGGCCGGAAGCGGCACGGCTGCAACACCCACCGCACCTGCGACGACCGCGCAGCCTCCCGCAGCAACACAGCCTTCCGCCCCTGCGCAGCCTGCAACCACGACCGCGCCGCCCGCAAAGAGCGCCGCCGTCATCGCACGAACCCGCCTGCAGGTAGCGCCGATCGTCGGCGCCTCGGTGGAAGCCGCGACACCGCTGACCGCGGCGCTTCAGACGCGAGCCAAGCAGCGCGGCATCACCTTGGCAGGCAGCGCCGGCCAGACCCCGACGCACGTGCTGAAAGGCTATTTCTCGACGATGTCGGAAGGCAAGGATACCACCGTCATCTATGTCTGGGACGTCTATGACCCGGCAGGCAACCGGCTGCATCGCATCAACGGCCAGCAGAAGGCGGCCTCGGTCAATGGTGGCGAAGGGTGGGCTGCGGTCGCGTCGGAAACCATGCAGGCGATCGCCGACCAGACGATCGACCAGTTCGCCACATGGCTTGGCGGCCAAGCGGGCTGACCGGCGGGCTGACATGTTGCCGGCTTCCCTCGCCGTCGACGTTTATTGAGATTAGCCGGCGGATTCCCGATCACGACGCTTGCAATACCGGCACGGGCCGCTAAAAGCCCCGACTAAGGGGCTCAAGAGAGTCTGCCAGAGTCTCCATCCTTCACCAGGAACGGTGCATGAAGCTTTTCGCGGGCAATTCCAACAGGGTGCTGGCCGAAGCGGTCGCCCGCTATCTCAACATCCCGCTGGGCAAAGCCAGCGTCAGGCGCTTCGCCGATCAGGAAATCTTCGTTGAGATCCAGGAGAATGTGCGTGGCGAGGATGTCTTCATCCTGCAGTCCACCTCGTTCCCGACCAACGATCACCTGATGGAACTGCTCATCATGATCGATGCCTTCATGCGCTCGTCGGCCAAGCGCATCACGGCGGTCATTCCCTATTTCGGCTATGCAAGGCAAGACCGCCGCGCCTCGGGCCGCACGCCGATCTCGGCCAAGCTGGTCGCCAACATGATCACGCGGGCCGGGGTCGATCGCGTCTTGACGCTGGATCTCCACGCGGGCCAGATCCAGGGCTTTTTCGACATCCCGACCGACAATCTGTTTTCGGTGCCGGTCATGGCCCGCGATGTGAAGGCGAAATACAAGCGGCTTGCCAATGTCATGGTCGTGTCGCCGGATGTCGGCGGCGTGGTCCGCGCCCGCGCTCTCGCCAAGCGCATCGACGCCCAGCTTGCCATCGTCGACAAGCGTCGCGAGCGCCCTGGCGAATCGGAAGTCATGAACGTCATCGGCGACGTGCGCGGCAAGGATTGCCTGCTGATCGACGACATCATCGATTCGGGCGGTACCTTGTGCAATGCGGCCGATGCGCTGCTTGCCGCCGGCGCCACCAGCGTCACCGCCTACACCACCCATGGCGTTCTGTCCGGCGGCGCCATCGCACGCATCGGCGCCTCGAAGCTGCAGGAACTGGTCATCACCGATTCCATCCAGCCGACCCAGGCGGTGCTCGACGCCAGCAACATCCGCGTCGTCTCCATCGCCGACCTGATGGGCGAGGCGATCTCGCGCACGGCGACCGAAGAGTCGGTGTCGAGCCTGTTCGACTGAAATCTGCCCGCGATACAACGCCGCGCGTCCAGAGACGCGCCAAGGACGCTGTAGCACCTTGATTTTGCGCATGATCCTCTCCGAAAAGGTTCGGGGTCATGCGCTAGCGTTCGACACCCTGATGTTGTCCCTTGAGCCGCGCATATAGCCGCGTGGCGACGCCCCCAGCATGCGCTTGAACATGGTGATGAAGGCCGGCACGCTGTCATAGCCGAGATCGAGCGCCACCCTTGTGATCGGCTCGCCGTCCGCCAGCCTCGGCAAGGCCGCGAACAGGCAGGCCTGCTGGCGCCATGTCGACAACGACAATCCGGTCTGGCGATGAAAGGCGCGGGTGAAGGAACGCCGGCTCATGCCGACGATATCGGCCCATTCGTCGATCGTCGCGTGCGGCGAGGGCGCTGCGACGAAGCGCCGGCACAGTGCCGCAAGCCTCGGATCCGAAGGAAAAGGCAGGCCAAGCGGCCGTTCCGGCAGGTTCGGGATTTCATGCAGCAGGAGGCTCATGATTAGCCCGCCGCGCCCCTCCAACTCGGCGCCCTGCGGCAGCTTTTCCGATTCCACGATCAGGCTGTGCATCAGATCGGTGATGCCGACGACGCGCAAGCCATCCGGCAGCCCGGCGATGGCGTCCGGCATCACATAGACCGAGCGCATGCTGACGTCGCCAAGCATCTCGACGGAATGCTCGGTGCCGGCAGGTATCCACATCGCATGATCGGGCGGCACCATCCAGCGCCCATGCCGCGTCGTCACCAGCACGACGCCGACAAGCGCATGCAGCAATTGACTGCGGCTGTGACGGTGCTGCGGAACGTGGTAGCCGTCGGGAAATTCGGTCGGCAGGGCCACCGCCGGCCCGACAGCCTGCTCCAGCCATTGCCAGCGGCGCAACAGCCCGAGATCGGTGAACTGGCCGAGATCGGTGTCGCCCGCTTTGAAGATTTCTTTGCCATGCGGCATTGGCTATTGGCCCACTCGCGAAACTATTGGACCAAACCACGAAAGAAGTCGCCCGGCAAGTAACTTATAAGGCAGCGGGCCCATAAGGGCCGCCTGCGGGAGCGTCCGCCGAAAAGACCATGGAGCCTGCGTTGACTGATACGACAGCCACCTCCGCCGCCACGCCGGCGACGGCCAGCCATACTTCGGCGCAAGCGACGGCCTTCACCGTCATCCTTGCGGTGAGCTTCTGCCATTGTGTCAACGACATCATGCAGTCGCTGCTGTCGGCCATCTATCCGCTGCTGAAGGACAATTACCATCTCGATTTCTGGCAGATCGGTCTTTTGACCTTCACCTTCCAGGTGACGGCGTCATTGCTGCAGCCGCTTATCGGCATGGTCACCGACAAGCGGCCGATGCCCTATTCGCTGCCCTATGGCATGGCGTCCTCGCTGATCGGCCTGATCGTGCTGGCCTATGCCGGACACTATTGGCTGCTGCTGATCGGCGCGTCGCTGATCGGCATCGGCTCGGCGATCTTCCACCCGGAATCCTCGCGCATCGCCCGCTTCGCCTCGGGCGGCAGGTTCGGCCTGGCGCAATCGCTGTTCCAGGTCGGCGGCAATCTCGGCCAGGCCATCGGGCCGCTGCTCGCCGCCTTCATCGTCGTGCCGTTCGGCCAGACCAGCATAGCGTGGTTCGCCGCCGGCTCGCTGATCGGCATCGTCGTGCTGTGGCGGGTCGGCGGCTGGTACAGCCGGCTGCGCGCCTCGCTCGCCAACCGCAAGGCGGCAGGCTTCGTCTCACCCTTCCCACGCCGCAAGGTGATGAGCGCGCTGGCGGTGCTGACCCTGCTGGTGCTGACCAAGAACGCCTACGTTGCCAGCCTCGCCAGTTACTACACCTTCTACGCCATCGATAAATTCGGCGTTTCGGTGCAGATGTCGCAGGTCATGCTGTTCCTGTTCCTCGGCGCCTCGGCGCTGGGCATCCTGCTCGGCGGCCCGTTCGGCGACCGCTACGGACAGAAGCCGATGATCTGGTTCTCGATCGTCGGCGTGCTGCCGTTTACGCTGGCCCTGCCCTACGCCAATTTCGAATGGACGATGATCCTGACCGTGCTGATCGGCCTGATCCTGTCCTCGGCCTTCTCGAACATCGTCGTCTTCGCCCAGGAACTGGTGCCCGGCCGCGTCGGCATGATCGCCGGCATCTTCTTCGGCTTCGCCTTTGGCATGGGCGGCATCGCCGCCGCCGTGCTCGGCGTCGTCGCCGATATGAAAGGCATCGACTTCGTCTTTCAGGTCTGCTCGTATTTGCCGCTGCTTGGGCTGCTGACGGTTTTTTTGCCGAACATGAAGGAGGCGAGGAAGCTCGAAGCTGGAACCACTATCGGGTGAACCTTGAGTTGGCTTGCCCCGGCGACGCGGGCTTCGGCTCTGTCAGCCGCTTTCGTAGTTCATGCCGTCGACATCAAGGTCTGAGGCCAGCCACTCGGGAAAGCCACCTTCGAACCGACGTGATGCCCAGCCTCGCGCCCTCAGGATTGCCAGCGCGTCGGCAGAGAGAACGCACTGGACACCACGACAATAGGCGACGATGACCTTCTCTCGTGGAAGCTCCGCAAGTCGTTCTTCCAGCTCACCCGCGGGAATGTTGATCGCACCCGGCAAATGCGCGGCCGCGTATTCCTCTTGCGGCCGGACGTCGAGCAGCACGATTTCGTCGTCCCGTATGCGGCGCACCAGTTCCTCGCGCGAGATGTTCTCCAGCCTGTCCGGCCGGCTCATTGTGTCATCGATAAGCTCGCGGATTTGCTCGCGCCTGTGGTTCGCAAGGCTGCGCAGGGCCCCAAGCACGTTTTCGATCGGACCATCGGCCAGACGATAAAGCACGCGTTTCCCGTCTCGCCGGGTCTGCACCAAGCCGGCCCGCTTGAGCTGTTGAAGATGCTGCGACGTGTTGGCCAAGGCGATCCCGGAAAGTTGCGTCAGCTGCTCCACGGCCAGTTCGCCGTCGGCAATGTGGCGCAGAAGAACCAGCCGGTGTGCATGCCCCAGCGTGCGGGCGAGATCGGCTATCTCGTCAAAGATCGGATGATGGACATCTGCGTTTTTCATATTGATCGATTGCATGGTACAATCAATCAAACGATCAATCAATACATTGAATGTCTTATTTCAACCGGCTAGTGTCGGACGCCCAAGACAGGAGCATGGACCAGACAGGAGCATGGAAATGAACGAGCAGTTGGAGTTCGTTGTCCGCGCAGCCGCGATCGGAACGGGGGCGACGGCGGTGATGGATCTTTGGGGATTGTTTCTGAAACGAACGTTGGCGATTCCGCCGCTTGATTATGCCTGGGTCGGCCGCTGGATCGGCCACTTTCCGCGAGGACGTTTCGCACATGCGAATATCGCGCAGGCGCCCCGAATTCGCGGCGAAACGCCTGTTGGCTGGGTCGCGCATTACGCGATCGGCATCGTCTTTGCTGCATTGCTGATGGCAGTATGGGGCCTCGACTGGGCACGAGACCCGACATTGCTTCCCGCCCTTGTTGTCGGCATGTCCACTGTCGTTGCCCCGTTTTTCATAATGCAGCCAGCCTTTGGAGCCGGAATTGCAGCCTCGAAAACGCCCAATCCGAGCACCGCGCGTCTGCGCGGCCTCATGACTCATCTGTCCTTCGGGGTCGGGCTGTATGCCGCTGCGTTGTTTTCCGCACACCTGTTCCCGATCTGATACCGGTCGATTGCGGTCGGCTTTCAGGACGCAACCCCAATATTTTGCAAATGCGGGAGCAAGCACGAAATTCAAAAGCGAGACACTGCCCACCCGCATTGGCCACCCGCCTTTGGCTTGCACCCCGCCCCACCTTCCGCTATAGAGCCGCCACCCGCGTAGACACCCTTGGAGGCAACGCGGCGGAAGGCTGTCCGGCCTCACGTGATCCCAAATAGATTTTGGACCAGATCATGTAAGGCCATGACGGCTTTCGACGTTTACGGCCCAGGCATCTCGCCGGCCGCGAACGCTCCAGAACAACGCGAAAGGAAATGCCATGAGCCAAGCTTCTTACGAGCTCAAGGCCGAAGCGCGCGAACAGGTCGGTAAGGGGTCCGCCCGTGCAGTTCGCCGCAACGGTAAAGTGCCTGCAGTAATCTACGGCGACAAGCAGCCTCCCCTGGCGATTGCGCTGACCTACAAGGACATCTACTACAAGATCCATGGCGGCGGGTTCCTGACCACGATCGCCACGATCGATGTCGACGGCAAGAAGATCCAGGTCCTGCCGAAGGACTACCAGCTCGACCCGGTCAAGGATTTTCCGGTCCATGTCGACTTCCTGCGCATCGGCAAGGACACCGAAGTCAATGTCGACGTGCCGGTCCACTTCATCAACGAGGACAAGTCGCCCGGCATCAAGCGCGGCGGCGTGCTCAACATCGTGCGTCACGAGGTCGAGTTCCACTGCCCGGCCAATGCGATCCCGGAATTCATCACCGTCGATCTCACCGGCACCGATATCGGCGATTCGATCCACATCTCGGCGGTCAAGCTACCGGCCGGCGTCAAGCCGGTGATCTCCGACCGCGACTTCACCGTCGCGACCATAGCCGGCTCCGCGGCGATGAAGCCGGAGGCTGAAGAGACGGTCGAAGCGGCTGAACCCGAAGCGGCTCCTGCCGACGAAGAGAAGTAATCCTTTCCGCCCGGAGGTGACGATGCTGCTGTTTGCAGGCCTCGGCAATCCGGGCGCGAAATACGCTGACAACCGGCACAATGTCGGCTTCATGGCGGCGGACGCAATCGCCCGCCGCCATTCCTTTTCGCCCTGGTCGAAAAAGTTCCAGGGCCTGGTCACCGAAGGCACGCTTGCCGGCGAGAAAATCATCCTGATCAAGCCGCAGACCTTCATGAACCTGTCCGGCCAGTCGGTCGGCGAGGCCCTGCGCTTTTACAAGCTCGACGCTGCGGCGCTGACCGTCTTTTATGACGAGATCGACCTTGCCGCCGGCAAGGTGCGGGTCAAGGTCGGCGGCGGTTCCGGTGGCCACAACGGTATCCGCTCGCTCGAGCAGCATGTCGGCAAGGATTTCCGCCGTGTGCGCATTGGCGTCAGCCACCCCGGCGTCAAGGAAATGGTGCATGGCCATGTGCTTGGCGATTTCGCCAAAAGCGACCGCGAGTGGCTGGACGTGCTGCTCGACACCATCGCCGACGATGCCGGACTGCTTGCCAAGGGCGACGACAATTCCTTCATGAATCGCGTGACGCTGGCCTTGCGCGACAAGCTCACGCCGACGGGCGACGACGACCGCCCGCCACCCAAGGCGCCGAAAGCACAAAGCCACGTTCGCCAGGCGCGGCCGCAGCAGCCGGCAGCCAAGCTGCCCGAAACCGGCCCGATGGCCGCCATGCTGAAGAAGCTGTTTGGCGGCAAGGATTGAGCCTGGCCACGGATCGGGGCTGCAGGGCTTGACGTTCGTCACCCCTTTCGCCCATAGCCCTCAACAAATTACGATTTCCCGATAGGACCGGATAAAAATGGGTTTCAAATGCGGCATCGTTGGTTTGCCCAACGTCGGCAAGTCGACGCTTTTCAACGCGCTGACCAGAACGGCGGCGGCGCAGGCCGCCAACTATCCGTTCTGCACCATCGAACCGAACACCGGCGAAGTGGCGGTGCCCGACCCGCGCCTGCAAAAAATCGCCGCGATCGGCAAGTCGAAGGAGATCATCCCGACCCGCATCTCGTTCGTCGACATCGCCGGCCTGGTGCGTGGCGCCTCGAAAGGCGAAGGGCTGGGCAACCAGTTCCTGGCCAATATCCGCGAGGTCGACGCCATCGTCCATGTGCTGCGCTGCTTCGAGGATGACGACATCACCCATGTCGAGGGCCGCATCGATCCCGTCGCCGACGCCGAAACCGTCGAGACCGAACTGATGCTCGCCGATCTCGACAGCCTCGAGCGCCGCATCGTGCAGTTCCGCAAGCGCGCTTCCGGCAAGGACAAGGAGGCGCTGACCGTGCTTCCGATGATGGAAGCCGCCCTTGAACTCCTGCAGGCCGGCAAGCCGGCCCGCATCCTGCTCAAAAATATCTCCGCGGAGGATCTGCGCATCCTGCAGGGGCTGAACCTGCTGACATCGCACCCCGTGCTCTATGTCTGCAATGTCGCCGAGGCCGATGCTGCCACCGGCAACGCACACACCACAGCGGTCGGACAGATGGCTGCCGCGCAGGGCGCCCGCACCGTGGTGATTTCAGCGGCGATCGAGGCCGAGGTCGCGCAGCTTAGCGATGAAGAGGAAATGGAATTTTTGGCGACCCTGGGGCTCGACGAGCCCGGCCTGAACAAGGTCATCCGCGCCGGCTACGAGCTGCTGCAGCTCATCACCTATTTCACCGTCGGGCCGAAGGAGACGCGCGCCTGGACCGTGCACAAGGGCGCCAAGGCGCCGCAGGCGGCAGGCGTCATCCACACCGATTTCGAGCGCGGCTTCATCCGCGCCCAGACCATCGCCTACAACGACTTCGTCACGCTGGGCGGCGAAGTGGCGGCCAAGGAAGCCGGCAAGGCGCGCGACGAAGGCAAGGAGTATGTCGTCCAGGACGGCGACATCATGCTGTTCAAGTTCAATACTTGAGGTCACCGACGGCGCCTTCTTCCTTCTCTGGTGCCAAGCTGGAACACCCCTTATCCGACCTCGCTTCGCGAGGCCACCTTCTCCCACAAGGGGAGAAGGAAGAGGCTGCGCGGCTCCCTCCGGCGCGGCTTGACTGCCCGCAACGCCCGGTCTAAGGGGCGTCTGCACCGGCCCTGCTTTCGTCGAAAGCGCGTGCAATTCGAAACGACGCGTCCGCTCGAACCCATCCTTTTGGCCTCAGCAAGGGAGACCCGGCGATGATCAAGGCATTCGTCGTCGACAATGATCGCCTGCGCCTTGCCGACGATCTCCTGGCAAACAGCGACCAGGTCGTCTGGGTCGATCTTGTGAGCCCGACAAAGGAAGAGGAAGCGGCCATCGAGGCGTGGCTCGGCGTTGCCATTCCGACGCGCGAGGAGATGGAGGAGATCGAGATTTCGAGCCGCCTCTATGTCGAGGACGGCGCCTATTTCATGACCGCCATTCTGCCGGCCCAGACCGAGGCCGACGATCCCCTGATGTCGCCGGTCACCTTCGTGCTGGCCGGCAACAGGCTGATCACCGTGCGCTACCACGAACCGAAGGCCTTCAAGACCTTTCCGCAGCGTGCCGAGAAGGTGGCGACCGGCTGCACCAGCGGCGACACCATCCTGATCGGTCTGCTGGAGGCGATCGTCGACCGCCTCGCCGACATTCTGGAGCGTGCCGGCCGCGACATCGAGGCGATCTCGCGCGACATCTTCCAGCCAAGCTCGACCAAGGCGTCGAAGCGCAATCGCGATTTCCAGGAATTGCTGAAAGCCATCGGCCGCAAGGAGGACATCGCCTCCTCGATCCGCGACAGCCTGATCTCGCTGCAGCGGCTCGCCGGCTTCCTCACCCACGCCTCGACCCAGACCAAGATGAGCAAGGACATCCGCGCGCGCATCAAGACCTTGTCGCGCGATGTGCTGTCGCTCGCCGACCACGCCACCTTCCTGTCGCAGAAGATCAACTTCCTGCTCGACGCGACGCTCGGCATGATCTCGATCGAGCAGAACGCCATCATCAAGATCTTCTCCGTCGCCGCGGTCATCTTCCTGCCGCCGACGCTGGTCGCCTCGATCTACGGCATGAATTTCAACGTCATGCCTGAACTGACCTGGAACTTCGGCTATCCTTTCGCCATCGGCTTGATGATCCTCTCGGCGATCCTGCCCTTCTGGTATTTCCGCCGCCGCGGCTGGCTTTAGAGGCTTCGGAGCTTCTATTGGGTTGGGCGTGATGGCCTGGCGCACCAGAAATGACTTGACCGCCCCGCCTGCATCCGGGAAACCACGATCCGTGGCGATCGTACAATCTTGAACCGGATTCCAGACCATGACCGGAAAGAACGCAAAGACCTCGGCCCATGAAAAGACTGGGGCCTATGAAAAGACCTGGGCCTATGAGGATTTCGTCGAGGGCGCCTCGCTCGACCTCGGCACGAAGCTGGTGAGTGCGGCCGAGATCGTCGAATTCGCGCAAGAGTTCGATGCGCAGCCGATGCATCTCGACGAGGCGGCGGGCAGGGCCAGCATCCTTGGCGGGCTGGCGGCCTCCGGCTGGCACACCTGCGCGATGTTCATGCGCATGCTGTGCGACGCCTTCCTGCTGGACTCGACCTCGCAAGGCGCCCCCGGGGTCGACCAGGTCCGGTGGAAGAGGCCGGTGCTGGCCGGCGACATCTTGAGCGGCAGCACCACCGTCCTTGCCAAACGTCTGTCCAGGTCCAAGCCCCAGCTCGGCCTCGTCACTTTGCGCAGCGAGCTTTTCAACCAGCGTGGCGAAGGCGTCTTCGAACTCGAGAACACGGTCATGTTCCTCGCCCGTGATGCCGCACAGGGCCGCTCATGACATTGGACGAGTTCTTCTGCATCGGCGTCACCGTCACCCTCGGGTCGCATAGATTCGAGCCCGAGGCGATTAAGGCGTTCGCCAGGAAATACGATCCGCAGATATTCCATCTCGACGAAGAGGCGGCGAAGAACAGCGTGTTCGGCGGCCTGTGCGCCTCCGGCTGGCACACAGCTGCAACCTGGATGAAGCTGAACCTCGAGACCGGCGTGGAGGCCGAAGGCATCAGCTGGGCCGGCGGTGGGCCCGCCCCCGAATTCGGGCCATCGCCCGGCTTCAAGAACCTCAAATGGCTAAAACCCGTCTATGCCGGAGAAACCGTGACCTTCACCCGCACCGCGCTTGCCCACCGCCCCATCGCATCGCGGCCGGGCTGGCGAGTGCTGACACTGCGCTCGGAAGCTTTCGATTCGACCGGCGACAAGGTCATCGAGTTCGAAAGCGCCGTGCTGGTGAAGGTGGAATAGTTTCTTCCTTCTCCCCTTGTGGGAGAAGGTGGAGCGGCGCGCCGCGCCGAGACGGATGAGGGGTGCTCCAGCTTGGCACTGCGGCACTCCATGCAGCACCCCTCATCCGACCTCTATGCAGCACCCCTCATCCGACCTCGGCTTCGCGAGGCCACCTTCTCCCACAAGGGGAGAAGGCAGAACACTCTCTCAATGCCCTTCGAACCCGATCAGCGTCCTGACCGGCACGCCGAGCGCCTCGAGCTTGTCGCGACCGCCGAGGTCCGGCAGGTCGATGACGAAGCAGGCGGCGAGGATGTCGGCGCCGATCTGCCGCAGCAGCTTGACCGCTGCCTCTGCCGTGCCGCCGGTGGCGATCAAATCGTCGACGAGGATCACCTTCTCACCCGGAGACACGCCATCCCTGTGCATCTCCATCTCGTCCAGCCCGTATTCGAGGCTGTAGGCGACGCGCACCGTCTCGTAAGGCAGCTTGCCCTTCTTGCGGATCGGCACGAAGCCGGCCGAGAGCTGGTGGGCGACGGCGCCGCCAAGGATGAAACCGCGCGCCTCGATGCCGGCGATCTTGTCGACCTTCTGGCCGGCATAGGGATGCACCAGCTCGTCGATGGCACGGCGGAAGGCGCGCGCATTGCTTAGCAGCGTGGTGATGTCGCGAAACAGGATGCCCGGCTTCGGATAGTCTGGAATGGTGCGGATCGCGGCAAGCAGCGTGTCTTCGAGCGAAGGTTTCATGGGGCGGCTCTCCGGGCGTTCGTCCGACTTGAAGACATGAAAGGGAATTTTGGCCGATCGTAACCCGGCGCGGCCGGCGACGGCTACCGCGATGTGGCGCCTGGAAGAAAATTGTCCGGCAAAGGACTGGAGCCGGCTACCTTCGGAGGCGTCTTCGGAGGCAGTCCTCAGAACATGCAAAAAGGGCGCCCCTTCGACGCCCTTTTCGATTTCGTGGTTTTCCGTAGCTCAGTGCGCCACGCCGGCCCACACCTTGCGCTTGGTCAGATAGACCAGCGCACCGAACAGCAACAGGAAAACCAGCACGCGAAAGCCGGTCTTCTTGCGGGCTTCCAGATGCGGCTCGGCTGCCCACATCAGGAAGGCCGACACGTCGCGGGAATACTGGTCGACCGTCTGCGGCGAGCCGTCGTCATAGGTCACCTGATCGTCGGAAAGCGGGTTGGGCATCTTCAGCGAGACGCCGGCTATGAAGTACGGATTGTAGTGGGTGCCTTCCGGTATCTCCATGCCCGCCGGCGGCTGCTCGTCATAGCCGGTCAGCAGCGAGTGGATGTAGTCGGGACCGCCCTGGGCGTATTGCGTGAAGATGTCGAAGACGAAACGCGGAAAACCGCGCGTGACGCCGCGCGCCTTGGCCAGCAGCGACATATCGGGCGGCGCAGCCCCGCCATTGGCGGCCGCTGCTGCCTGATCGTTGGGGAACGGCGCCGGGAAATGGTCGGACAGTATGCCGGGACGCTCGAACATGTCGCCGGCATCGTTGGGACCATCGTTGATCGTGTACTCGGCGGCCAGCGCCTTGACCTGCGCTTCCGAATAGCCAAGATCTTCCAGCGTGCGAAACGCCACCAATTTCATCGAATGGCAGGTGGCGCAAACTTCCTTGAAGACCTTCAGCCCGCGCTGCAACTGCGCCTTGTCGTAGGTGCCGAAAGGCCCGGCGAAGCTCCAGTCCATCTCCTTCGGTTGGTGTATCGGGAAATGCGTCGGCGCGGCTTCGCTGTGCGCCTCCTCCTGGGCGATCGCCCCGGTGGTCGCGGCCGCAGTGCCTGCCAGCACAAGGCCGAGCAGCGCCAGCGAGGTGAGAATCGTCTTCATACCAAATCCCCTTGAGATTCTCTGGCGCGCTGTCGTCGTCTCGAGCATGATCTTGTCCGAAAACCGGTCTCCACTTTTCGGGGTCATGCTCAGCCCTTGGTTTCCGGCGCGGCTGTCGCGCGAGCCGGATGCCCGCCACCGCCACCCTTGTTCTTCTCGAGAACTGCCTCGGTGATCGAGTTCGGCAATCGCCGCGGCTTCTCGACCAAGCCCAGCACCGGCAGCACGACCAGGAAGAAGGCGAAGTAGAACAATGTCGCCATCTGCGCCATGAAGACATAGCTGCCCTCGGCCGGCTGCGAGCCCAGCCAACCAAGCAGGACGGCATCAATCACGAACAGCCAGAAGAACAGCTTGTACCAGGGCCGGTAGACCGCCGAGCGCACTTTCGAGGTGTCGAGCCACGGCACCAGGAACAGCATGGCGATGGAGCCGAACATCGCGAGCACGCCACCGAGCTTGGAGTTGATCGGCCCGATATTGAAGGTGATGGCGCGCAGGATCGCGTAGAACGGCAGGAAGTACCATTCCGGCACGATGTGGGCCGGCGTCTTCAGCGGGTCGGCGACGACGTAGTTGTCCGGATGGCCGAGAAAGTTCGGCAGGTAGAAGACGAAATAGGCGAAGATGAACAGGAACACCAGCATCCCGAACGCGTCCTTGATGGTCGCGTAAGGGGTGAAGGCGACGGTATCGGTCTTCGATTTGACCTCGATGCCGGTCGGGTTCGACTGGCCGACCACATGCAGCGCCCATATATGCAGCACGACGACGCCGGCGATCATGAACGGCAGCAGATAGTGCAGTGAAAAGAAGCGGTTCAGCGTCGGGTTGTCGACGGCGAAGCCGCCGAGCAGAAGCTGCTGGATCCATTCGCCGACCAGCGGGATGGCGGTGAAGAAGCCGGTGATGACGGTCGCGCCCCAGAACGACATCTGTCCCCAGGGCAGCACATAGCCCATGAAGCCTGTCGCCATCATCAGGAGATAGATGATGCAGCCGAGGATCCACAGAAGCTCGCGCGGCGCCTTGTAGGAGCCGTAATAGAGGCCGCGGAAGATGTGGATGTAGACGGCGACGAAGAAGAACGACGCGCCGTTCGAATGCAGATAGCGCAACAGCCAGCCCGAATTCACGTCGCGCATGATCTTCTCGACCGAATCGAAGGCGAGACTGCTGTCCGCCGCGTAGTGCATGGCCAGCACGATGCCGGTCAGCATCTGCGCCCCCAGCATGAGCGCCAGGATACCGCCGAAGGTCCACGCATAATTGAGGTTGCGCGGCACCGGATAGGCGACGAAGCTGTCATAGACCAGCCGCGGCAGCGGCATGCGGGCGTCGACCCAGCGTCCGATACCGGTCTTGGGCGTATAGGTCGAGTGTCCCTCGCTCATCGAAATGTCCCCTCGCCTCAGCCGATACGGATCTTGGTGTCGGAAATGAACTGGAATACCGGCACCGACATGTTCTCCGGCGCCGGTCCGCCGCGGACGCGGCCGGCGGTATCGTATGTCGAACCGTGGCATGGGCAGAACCAGCCGCCGAACTCGCCTTCCTGGCCGAGCGGAATGCAGCCGAGATGGGTGCAGACCTGGACCATCACCATCCAGGCCTCCTTGCCCGGCATGGTGCGGTTGGCGTCGGTCGCCGGCGCATCGGCCGGCAGATTGGCGTTGCGAGCGAGCGGATCCTTGAGCTCGGCCAGATTGACCGCCTCGCCGTCCTTCATCTCTTGTTCGGTGCGATTGCGCACCACCACCGGCTTGCCGCGCCATTTCACGACAAGCGACGTTCCCGGAGTCAGCGAGGAGACGTCGACCTCTACCGAGGCCAGGGCCAGCGTCGAGGCATCCGGGCGCATCTGGTCGATGAACGGCCAAGCGACGGCACCCGCGCCGACCACCGCGGCCATGCCCGTGGCGACGTAGAGAAAATCACGACGGTTGGGATCCTGGATGTCGGTTGCGCTCACGGGTGCCTGATCCTTTCGCCTCTTCCGTGCCGGTGGCCGAGGCTTGTTCCCCGCTCTTTCACGCCAACCCGACAGCGCATGGCGAACAGGCTAGCGAATTCCTCCGGCAATTGGCCTTCGGTTTATGCGTGAAGCCCGTTTTTGTCCAGACGGGTGAAGGCACAAGGGCAGATTGTCGCGGGGACGCAATTCGACGGCGGACGGCGTGGCGACTCGCACATGTCGAACACGGCGAAAACGAGCGAAATCAACCCGCGAAGCAGCGCCGGCGTCTGTCTCGACAGGAGAGGAGGAGTGAGATGAGCGAGACCGACAAGTCGTATTGGCTGCTCAGCGAGACCTCGGGCATTGGCGAAACGCGCGACCGGCGCCTCGACCGGGGACTGCCGCTTTTCGAGGGACTCCGCTGGCTCTCTGCGGGCTGGCGGGATTTCTGGATCCGGCCCGCGTCGAGCCTGGCCTATGGGATTGTCGTCTTTCTCCTGTCCGACGCCTTCGTTTGGACGCTTGTCGGATTCGGTCGTGACTACATTCTGTTTCCGGCGCTTGCCGGGTTCATGATCGTGGTCCCCTTTTTGGCGCTAGGCCTGTATGAAAAGAGCCGGGCAATAGAGGAAGGACGCGCCATCGGCCTCGCCTCGATGCTCCTGGTGCGCCCCACCGGCGGCGCACAGGTCTTCTTCACGGGCCTACTACTGTGTTTGCTCCTGCTTCTGTGGACGCGTGCGGCGCGACATGGGGGATGGCGCTTTCCAGACCCAGTTTTCGGTACCGCAAGCGCATTGCGCTGCCTGCATAGCTGCGATCGAAGGCGCGCTGCAAAGTCTCGACGGAATCATCGCGGCACGAGTGAATCTCACGTCCCGACGTGTCGCCGTGAAGTGGAGGAATGAAGGTCGTGTCCCTCCGATGCTCGACGCCCTGAAGGCTGTCGGATACGATGCCTGCCTCACGGAGACGGAAGACGGCGCATGCGATGCCGAGTTGTCGCGGCTGCTGCGGGCCACAGCCGTGGCGGGATTCGCCGCCATGAACATCATGTTGCTGTCGGTGTCCGTCTGGTCTGGCGCAGATCAGGGAACTCGATGTATTTCACTTGATCTCGGCGCTGCTGGCCGTCCCCACCGTCGCCTATTCCGGACGGATATTCTTCGTTTCGGCGTGGAATTTGGCGATGAAGCGCACCGCCAGCATGGACTTTCCCATCTCAGTCGGAATCCTGCTGGCTCTGGGCTTGAGCCTCTACGACACGTCTGTCGGAGGACCTCACGCCTATTTCGATGCGGTAACGTCGTTGATCTTCTTTTTGCTTGTCGGGCGCAGGCTTGACCATGCGATGAGGCGGAAGGCGCGGAACGCCGTCACCGGTCTTGCCCGCTTGATGCCGAGGGGTGCGGCGGTGGTTGGGGCGGACGGAAGCCGCGAGTTCCGCGACCTGACAGAAATCGAGCCGGGCGACATGATATTGGTAGCCCCCGGAGAACGCATTCCGGTGGACGGGACGGTTGTCATGGGCGCGGGCAGCCTCGACGTTTCGGCGGTGAGCGGTGAGTTCAAGCCCGAACGCGCGCAGCCGGGCAGCGCCGTTCTTTCGGGAGCGCTAAGTCTTGATGGCGCGCTCACTGTCCGTGCCGAGCGGCGTGCACGGGATTCCTTCCTCGCCGACGTGGTCAGGCTGATGGAGGCGGCTGAGCACGGCCGCGCCCGCTATCGCCGCATCGCCGACCGCGCGGCCGCGCTCTATTCCCCTGTCATCCATCTGCTGGCGCTTGCGACTTGCGCCGCCTGGATCCTGCTTACAGGCGACTGGCATCGATCGGTTACGATTGCGATTTCCGTCCTCATCATCACCTGCCCGTGCGCGCTCGGCCTTGCCGTGCCGATGGTCCAGGTCGTGGCGGCGCGCCGGCTGTTCGATCTCGGCGTCACCCTCAAGGATGGCAGCGCGCTAGAGCGCCTTGCCGAGACCGACACCGTGGTCTTCGACAAGACGGGCACGCTCACGACGGGCGCCGCCCGCGTCGAACGGCACACGGTAGCTCCGCAAGATGTTGTGGCCGCCGCAGCACTCGCCTCCTTTTCCAGGCACCCGGTGGGGCGCGCGGTGGCCGCGATGACAGTCGCAAGAGTGGCTATCGAAGGGTTCCGCGAAGTTGCCGGGTACGGGATCGAAGGGCGCGTTGGCGAAGCGTTTTACAGGCTAGGAAGGAAGGATTGGGTCTCCGCAAGCGTGGCCAACGTTCCGAGTGAAGCCGCCACGTGGCTTTCGAAAGACGGAAAGCTTGCGGGTTCATTTGCGATTGCCGACGAAGTCCGTCCTAGCGCGACGCGTGCCATCCGGAAGCTAGGGTCAGGACCTATTAATCCGGTTGAATTGATGGTGAGCGGCTGATTCATTGTTGGCGGAGGTGCCACGATGGATGATTTGCTGATGTTATCGCCGG
>NZ_JBVVQE010000027.1:0-93238 GCF_055811435.1 Mesorhizobium sp. WSM4837 | reverse complement strand
CCCTCCGTGGGGTGGCTTCAGGCCAGCGATTCTCCGTGGCGCGCAGATCTCCCTTCCACCACCTCGCCGACCAACGCCCCCCCGGGCGGCGCCCCCCCCCCCCCGCCCCCCCCCCACCCGCTGGTCCCGAAATCGATCTCGGCTACTGGCCGCAGTGCCTGTCGTTGACGGTGGGTGAAACCGTGCCGGGAGCCTTGTGCGTGGCATCAGGCATGGCGCCCTGCGGGCTTGGCGGGCAGTTCCGATCGGCATTGGAATTCGTGCCGTCGGGGCCGGCAATGATGCTGCCGGTAATCCCGGTATCGACCGTATCCGGCTCAGCCAAGGTCGGATCGACCGGGGCCGGGTCGATGACGACGCTCCTGCCGCTGCCGGGAGCCATGCCAGCCTCTGTGTCGGCTGGGTCGGCTGTGCTCTGGGCCATCGCAGACGTGGCCAGACCAGCGCCGAGCACGGACGCCGCGAGTAACTTCGTAAGCATGATTTGCCTCCATTTGTCTCCATTTTTTCGGTCGTCGCCGCATCGCGACTACAGAAAAAACCGCTCGGGGGTGGTGGAGGTTCCCATAAAATTGCAGCCTGCGACCAACCGTCGTGACCAGGAGGGGCCGTCGTGATCGGGAGGGGCCGTCGTGATCAGCAGGGCAATCTTGCCCGGCATGCCGGGAACCCAAAAACGTGCCGGCCGCGAGCCGTTGACATGGCTTGCCTATCCCGTTATTGAACAGGATTATACAGGTTTACTGAACAGGTATTCCATGGCGCGTCGCACGACCCTGTCGTCTCCCGGAACCGGCAAGCCGGAACGGATCGCCACCGTCCTCGAGCACGAGATTCGCTCCGGCGTGCTCGGCTTCGGCGACCGCCTGCAGAGCGAGAACGAGCTTGTCCAGCGCTTCTCCGTCAGCCGCAACACCATCCGCAAGGGTCTCGAGGAACTGTCGAGCCGCGGGCTGATCACCACCAAGGTCGGCATCGGCTCGTTCGTCACCTTCGACGGCATGCCGGTCGACGACGCCGTCGGCTGGTCGCGGGCACTGGCCAATGCCGGCGCCAATGCCGAGACGCGCACGCTCAGGCTCGAAGTCATGCAGGATGCCGAGCTCGCCGCCACACTCGGCGTCGAAAGCCCGTTCTTCATCGCCGTCGACCGGGTGCGCTCAAACGCCGATGACGGCCACGCTATCTCGATCGAGCGCAGCCGCCTGCCGCTGTCGCCCGAACTGGAGGACGTGCCGCTGCGCGGCCTGCGCGAGGGCTCGCTGCACCAGACGCTGCGCGCGGCGGGGCTTGTCCCCGATCACGGCGAGGAGTGGGTCGATATCGAGATGCTGAGCGCCGAGGACGCGGCCATTCTCGACTGCGCGCCGGACGCGCCGTTCCTGCGCACGCGGCGCCTGACGCGCGCCGCCGATGGCCGCGCCATCGAATATGTCACCAGCCTGCTCAATCCGGCGCATTTCGCGCTTCACCTGGAGTTCTGAGCATGGAGATGGCCGCGGCGATCGACCGGGCGATGGGTGCGCTTGTCGGCGGGGCGCTGGGCGATGCGCTCGGCATGCCGACGCAGCTTTTGTCGCCGGCCCGCATCGTCGAGCTCTACGGTCCTGTCGAGGGTTTCGTCGCGCCCGCCGCCGACCATCCGGTGTCGAAGGGCCTGTCCGCCGGCACTGTCACCGACGACACCGAACAGGCGCTGCTGCTCGGCCGCATCCTGGTCGCTTCAGGCGACGGCTTCGACCACACGCGCTGGGTCAAGGCGCTGCTCGACTGGGAGCGCGAGGTCAAGGCGCGCGGCAGCTACGATCTGCTCGGACCTTCGACCAAGCGCGCCATCGACGCCATCAATGACGGCGTGCCGGCCGAGGAGGCTGGGCGCAGCGGCGACACCAATGGCGCGGCGATGCGCATCGCGCCGGTCGGCATCATGATGCCGCCGGAGCCGCTCGGCGCGCTGGTCGCCAAGGTTGCGGAAACCTGCCGCGCCACGCACAACACCTCGATCGCCATTGCCGCGGCGGCTGCCGTTGCCGCCGCCGTCAGCTGTGGCGTTGCCGGCGGCGATTGGCGCGCCGCCTTGGATCGCGCGGTCGTGGCGGCCAGGCAGGGCGCAGAACACGGTCACTGGACCAGCGGCGGCGATATCGCCGCGCGCATCGACTGGGCGAGGGGCCTGGTTCACGGCAAGGCCGTCACCGACGGCATCCGGCTGATCGTCGACCTGGTCGGCACCGGCGTCGCCAGCCAGGAATCGGTTCCGGCGGCCTTCGCCGTGCTGGAAATCGCCGGCGGCGATCCCTGGCGGGCGGCCGTCATCAGCGCCAATCTCGGCGGCGACACCGACACGATCGGCGCCATCGCCGCCGGCATGGCAGGCGCCTGCGCCGGCTTTTGCCGATTGCCAAGGGAATACATCGCCCGGCTCAGAGGCCTCGACATGGCGCAGGTGCACGCGCTCGCCGCCGACCTGGTCGCGGCGCGGATGGCGAAAAGCAGCGCGGCCAAGGATGCGGCGGCATGAGCGGAGCTCAGCCTGACATGAGCGGGCGTCTCGTCCATGTCGGCAGCGCGGTGGTCGACTATGTCTACCGCATCGACGCCTTGCCGGCGCCCGGCACCGAAAAGACCGCATCGAGCTTTGCCCAGGTCGCCGGCGGCGGCTTCAACATGATGGTTGCGGCCAGTCGCACCGGCATGAAGGTCGTCTTCGGCGGCCAGCTCGGCAGCGGACCGAATGGCGATTTCCTGCGTGCCGCTTTTGCCGCCGAGGGCATCGCAACGCTGACGCACCCATCGCCTTTGATGGACAGCGGCAATTGCGTCGCCATGATCAGCGGCGACGCCGAGCGCACCTTCGTGTCATGGCCTGGCGCCGAGAGCGTGCTCAGCCTCGGCATGATGGCGGCCGTCCGGGTTGCGCCTGATGATTGGGTGTTCGCCTCCGGCTATACGCTGAGCTATGTCGGGAGCCGCGACGCGCTGGCCGACTGGATCGAGGCGCTGCCGGCGGAAATTCCCTTCGTCTTCGATCCGACGCCTGTCATATCGGAGATTCCGCGCGCTATTCTCGACCGGGTGCTGGCGCGCACGAACTGGCTGAGCTGCAACACAACGGAAGCGGGCGAGATCGTCGGCCCCGGCGCTGTCGAGGCCATTGCCGCCCGGCTTCTTTCCAATCACTGCCCGACCGCCGAGGCGGTCATCATCCGCGCCGGGGCGGAAGGCTGCTTCGTGCGACTGGCTGACGGCACCGCGCAGGCCGTGCGCGGTTTCAAGGTCGCCGCCGTCGATACCAACGGCGCCGGCGACACCCATATCGGCGCCTTCGTCAGCGCGCTGTCGCGCGGCGTGCCGCCCTTCGAAGCGGCAAGTTACGCCAATGCGGCGGCGGCGCTCTCGGTCACCCGCCATGGCGGATCGTCGGCGCCGACCGACGAGGAGATCCAGACATTCCTCAGCCATGACGATCGATCCGTGCACGGCCGGAAGCAAAAGGCCCATTTATGACAGCCTAAATGACGCAACAAGCCCGCCAACCGGGCAAACAATGAGAGGAACGAACATGCGCATGCCCAAACTGACTGCTTTTCTGACGGCAACCGCCGTCTTCGCTTCCGCACTGGTCGCCAGCGCCGACGAGGTGCATGTGCTCAACTGGAAGGGCTACGGCGCCGACGAGCCCTGGGCCATCGCCGCTTTCGAGAAGGCGACCGGCAACAAGGTCGTCAACGATTTTTTCAATTCCGAACAGGAAATGCTGACCAAGCTGAGGACCAATCCCGGCCTCTACGACGTCGTCATGATCAACGCCGCCTTCAACGACCAGGCGATGGCGGAAAAGCTGATCCAGCCGATCGACGTCTCAAAAATCCCCAACTATGCCGACATCAGCGCGGACAAGGCAGGCTCGCCGATGCTCGCCCGCGATGGCAAGGTCTATGGCGTGCCATGGGTGTGGGGCTTGACCGCGCTCGCCATCAACGAGAAAGCCTTCGACACGCCGCCGACCAGCATCGCCGAGATGTGGAACGAGGCGCATAAGGGCCGCGTCACCATCCGCGACGACGCGGTCGAGGCGGTCCAGTTCGGCGCCATCGCCACCGGCCAGAACATCAACGACATCAAGGATATGGAGGCGGTCAAGGCGAAGCTGGCCTCGCTGATGCCGCAGATCAAGACGTTCTGGAGCTCGGAAAACGACTGGAACCAGATGGTCGCCTCCAATCAGATCGACATCGGCACTTATTGGAGCGGCTCGGCCGACCGCGCCAAGACGCATTTCAAGCTGCCGGTCTCGCTGGTCATCCCCAGGGAAGGCGCCGTCGCCTGGCTCGACGCCTTCTCCATCCCGGTCGGTTCCAAAAACGTCGCCGGCGCCGAGGCCTTCATCAACTACATGATCGACCCGAAATTCTACGTCGAATGGGTCACCAAGGTCGGCGCGCCGGTGTCGGCCAACGCCAAGGCGGTCGCCACCCTTCCCGAAGACGCCTTCAACCGCAAGGTGATGGGCGACCCCGACGTCGCCAAGCGCATCCAGTTCCAGGCGCCGATCAGCGACGCGCAGCGCGAGGCTTATCTGGCGCTGTGGCAGGAGCTGAAGGTCAATGTGAAGTAACGGGCGGGGTGAAAGTAACGGCAAGCTTTCGGGAGGAACATATGGCTGGACAGGTCGCAACCGGTTCGAGGAGCGGATTGCGATCGGCTTTGCCGCTGCTTGTGCCGGCCTATCTCTGGCTGACGGTGGCGATCTTCTTGCCGCTGTCGGCCATGGTGTTTTTCTCCTTCATGACCGAGCTGCCGCTGTCGGGAAAGGCGTGGTCGTTCACGCTGGACAATTATGCCACCTTCTTTGCGCAAGGCCTCTACCGGACGCTGCTGCTGGCCTCGCTCAGGCTCGGGCTCGAGGTGACGCTGTGGTGCGTCGTCATCGGCTATCCCGCGGCCTATGTGCTGGCCAAGGTGTTTAGGGGACGCAGCCGCGAGGCGATCTTCCTGCTCGTCATCCTGCCGTTCTGGTCGAACGGCCTGGTGCGCATCTTCTCCTGGGCGATGGTGCTGCGCGAGGGCGGCATTCTCGACACCGCACTCAACGCCGTGCTGCCGTTCAAGATCAACATCGACCTGATGTATTCCTATCCGGCCGTCATCATCGGCCTGGTCCACTCCTACGTGCCCTACATAGTGCTGACCTGTTACCTGACGCTGCAGGCCATCGACGATTCGCTGATCGAGGCAGGGCGCTCGCTCGGCGCCTCGCGGCTGCAAATGCTGAAACGGGTGATCATTCCGCTGTCGATGCCGGGGCTGGTCGCCGGTGCGGCACTGATCTTCGTTCCCGTCGTCGGCTCCTTCATGGAACCGCGTATTCTCGGTGGCCGCACCGGCACTTTCTACGGCACGGTCATCGAGGACCAGTTCGTCGCCGTGTTCAACTGGCCGCTGGGTGCGGCGCTGTCCTTTATCCTGCTGGCCGTCGTGCTGGTCATCCTGGCATTGGCGTCGCCGGTGTTGAAGAGGGCCGCGTGATGGCGACGACGCGTATCCTGGAATGGTGTGGGCGCCTCTACATCTGGCTGCTGCTCGCCTTTCTCTACCTCCCGATCATCATCATGGCGCTGATGTCGTTCAACGTCTCGCCCTTCTACCAGTTGCCGTTCGAATGGACGACCGAGTGGTACGCGTCGTTGTGGCAGAACGACCAGCTGATCTCGGCCACCTGGAACAGCGTGGAGATCGCCATCATCACCACCATCATCTCCACGGTGCTCGGCTCGGCGGCATCGCTGGCGCTCTATCGCCATGAATTTCGCGGCAAGAAAGTCCTGCAAGCGCTGCTGTTTCCACCGATCGCCATTCCGTGGCTGATCACCGGCACGGCGATGCTGATCTTCTTCTTCGGCGTCGGCATCGGCCGTGGGCTGTTCGCGATCCTGCTCGGCCATGTGGCGCTGGCGCTGCCCTATGTCATCGTCGTCGTCTCAGCCCGGCTGCAGACCTTTGCGCCGGAGCTGGAAGAGGCGGCGCGATCGCTCGGCGCCAACCAGTGGCAGGTGACTTCGCGGGTCACGCTGCCCTGGATCATGCCGGGCGTCATCGCCGGCGGGCTGTTCGCCTTCGCCGTGTCGTTCGACCAGTTCGTGGTCTCGTACTTCCTGTCGACGCCGGGCCAGACGACCTTGCCGGTCGAGATCTACGCCGCGATCCGCAAGGGTTTCACGCCGGAGATCAATGCCGTCTCGACGATCATCATCGTCGTCTCGATGGCGCTGATGCTGCTCACGGCAAAATTCTTCAAATTCGGCGGAGAGAAATAATGGCCGGCGTGCAGGTAGCGAATTTGTCGCGCAGTTTTGGCGCGCACAAGGCGCTGGACGATGTCTCGATCGATTTCGCCGACGGCGGTTTCTACGCGCTGCTCGGGCCGTCGGGCAGCGGCAAGACCACGCTCCTGCGCCAGATCGCCGGCTTCGATTTCCCCGACTCCGGCCGCATCGCCATCGGCGGCGAGAACGTCGAGCGGGTGCCGGTCGAGAAGCGGCGCATCGGCATGGTGTTCCAGAACTATGCGCTGTTTCCCAATATGAGCGTCGCCGACAATGTCGCCTTCGGCCTGTCGGTGCGCGGGCAAGCCAAGGCAACGATAGCCAGCGAGGTGCAGCGCGCGCTCGACCTGGTGCAGCTCGGCAAGCTCGGCGGCCGCCGCCCACACCAGCTGTCGGGCGGCCAGCGCCAGCGCGTCGCACTGGCCCGCGCCATCGTCACCAAGCCGCGCGTGCTTCTGCTCGACGAGCCGCTGGGGGCGCTCGACAAGGCGCTGCGCGTCGACATGCAGACCGAGCTGAAGCGCATCCAGCGCGAGATCGGCATCACCACCATCTTCGTCACCCACGACCAGGAAGAAGCGCTGACGATGAGCGACCGCATCGGCATCCTGCGTGACGGCAGGCTGGTGCAGGAGGGGCCGCCCGAGGAGATCTACGACAGGCCGAAGAGCGAGTTCGCCGCCACCTTCCTCGGCGACGCCAACATTTTTCGCGGCGAGAGCACCGGCGCCGGCATCCGGCTGCAGGACGGCACGGCGATTGCCGCCGGGGCAGGCGCGACGCTTGCCGCCGGCGCCAAGGCCAGCTGCGCGGTGCGGCCCGAACGCATCCGCATCGCCACCGATTCGGGGACGTCCGATCCGAACGCCAATATGCTCCGCGGCCAAGTATCCAAGCGCATCTTCGCCGGCAACAACAGCACCTATTTCGTCGATCGCGACGGGCAAACGCTCAAGGTCATCGTGCAGAACACCGGCGTTGAAAGGTTGGCGGAGGGGCAAAAAGTGGTGCTGCGCTGGTCGCCGGAGAGCACGGTGCTGATCGCGGCAAACTGATCTTGCCAGGCGGGCCGCAATCAGTGAGAGCATGGTCGGGCATAGTGCGGGAAAGCGGAACACCCGATGACGCTTGAACTCAGTGCGGGCGACCAGTCGATGCTCGGCGGCGAGGACGGCCGGGCCGTGGCCGCAGCGATGAAGATACTGGTCGCCTTTTCCAACGCCGTCGGCGCGCGCAAATTGTTGGACATTGCCGGCGCGCATATCGACGGCTGCCTCTATCACGGCCAGGCCAGCCTCGATTTCGTCGAAAGGCTGGTCGAGGGCGGCGGCCGCGTCCGCGTGCCAACAACACTCAATGTCGGTTCCTTCGACCTCATCCATCCCGGGCTGGTGAAGATGCCGGCCGCGCAAGAGGTGCCGGCGCGGCGGCTGATGAAGGCGCATCTAAAACTCGGCTGCCTGGCGACCTTCACCTGCGCGCCCTATCAGACGCGGTTCCGGCCGGGCTTTGGCGAGCAGATCGCCTGGGGCGAGTCCAACGCCATCGTCTTTGCCAATTCGGTGATCGGTGCGCGGACCAACCGCTATGGCGATTTCATCGATCTGTGCTGCGCGATGACCGGCCGCGCGCCGGCCTGGGGACTGCATTTGACCGATAATCGGCGCGGCCAGATCCTGTTCGAGCTGACCGGTTCTTTCGAACCTGCCGATGCCCTGTTCGTCGGCGTCGGGCTGGTCATCGGGCAAGCGAGTGGCGACCGCATTCCTGTGATATCGGGCCTGCCGCAGCCGCGCGACGAGGACCAGCTGAAGGCGCTTGGCGCGGCGGCGGCAACGACGGGTGCGGTGGCGCTGTTTCATGCGGTCGGCATCACGCCGGAAGCAAGGACGCTCGACGAGGCATTTCGCGGCGTGGCGCCGGAGGCGACGATCCGGATCTGTCGCGCCGACATCGACCAGGCGCTGGCAAAACTGTCGAGCGTCCCCGACGGAGCGCCGCTTGCGGCCGTATCGCTCGGCACGCCGCATTTTTCGCACGAGGAGTGGATGCGCCTTTTGCCGCTGCTGCGCGAGGTGGCGCCGGGCAGGGGCATCCCGATCTACGTCAACACCGGGCGCGCCACTTACAAGAGATTGCAGGACGAGGGCGAACTGGACGATGCGCAAAAGTTCAACCTCATTCCGGTTACCGATACCTGCACTTATGTCACCTCTGTGCTCGAGCGTCTCGACGGCGTGGTGATGACCAATTCCGGCAAATTTGCGCACTATGCGCCCGGCAATATCGGCGTGACAGTGGCCTTCGGCGACCTGGCAGACTGCGTTCGCTCGGCCGCTGCCGGCCGCGTCGTGCGAGGCGCGCGATGAGCCAACAGGACAGTCGAGCCTTGAACAGAGTTGGCACGTTCCAGCATGCCGGCGAGGCGCAGGGATCGGCGCTGGTGCTGTCGCATGCGCTCAGCTTCTGGGGCGGCGTCGATGCCGAAACGGGCGACATCATCGACCGTTCGCACCCGGGCGGCAACCTCGCCGGCAAGATCCTGGTGATGGCATCCGGGCGGGGATCGTCGTCCTCGTCTTCGGTCCTGGCCGAGGCGATCCGCCGGGGCACGGCGCCGGCCGGCATCATCCTGCAGCGGCCCGATCCGATCCTGGCCGTCGGCGCCATCGTCGCCGAGTTCCTCTACGAAATCAGCATGCCGCTGGTCGTCTGCGACATATCGGGCATTGTCTCCGGCGACCGGATCGCGATCGGCCTCGGCGAGGATGACCGGGCGATCGTCAATATTGGGCAATGATCTAAAGTGAGTGATTGGGAATTGTCGCGTCGAGTCGCGGCTAGCCCCTTCTCCCCGTTTTCCACGGGGAGAAGATGCCGGCAGGCAGATAAGGGGCAGCACCAGCGTCGGAATTTCTACTCAACGTTCGCGCTGCCCCTCACCCTTACCCTCTCCCCGTGAAGAACGGGGAGAGGGGGATCGCCTGCGTTGCATTCGCCATCAAAACAGTCTTTTTCAGCCGGCCATCAGTCCTGCCGTGCCACGTCGCCAGTGGGCCGCCGCCAGCGTCTCGTCGCGGCCAAGCCCGAGCGTGCCGCGCCAGTGTTCGCGAACGATCCTGGCGGCAGCTGCTTCCGCCGCGAACCAGCCGAACGCTGAGCCGGTCGGCCATGCGGAGGCGATCCCGGTCGTCGTCGTCCCGAAGACAACAGTCCGCACGCATTGAGCTCAAGATTACCTTGATCGCCGCAGCGCCACAGCCTGCACCTGCTGGCTCTCTTTCCCGGGTAATCCCGGGACCCTTCCGTTCAGATCTCCGGGATGCTTTCCCTGAAGATCACCTGCAGCCTCGGCTGGTGCAACTCGTAGGGCAAGCCCCTGATCGCGTGGGTCAAGGTGTTGAGCGCTTCGCGGGCCTCGACGCGCGGGTTCTGGTCGATCACTGCATCGAGCGTGCCGTCGAGCAAAAGCTCCTTGGTGCCTTCGGTCACTTCATGGCCGAGAAACACGGTCGACAGCGCCCGCCCTCGCTCCTTGAGCGCGCGGGCGATGCCGGTGTTGCCGGCGCCGACATTGTAGATCGCGGCCAGGTCCGGATGCCGGTCCAGCAGGGCGGAGGCCTCCGCATAGGCCTTTTCCCGGTCGTCGAGCATCTCGCGCATCTCGACGATCTGCAGATTGGGCGATTCTTCCGTCAATATGTGGCGGAACCCCATCTCGCGTTCCTCATGGCCGCGATAGGAGAGCGAGCCGGCGAACAGCGCGACCTTGCCCGGACGACCGGCGCCCATGAAGCGGTTGAGCAGATAGCCGGCGAGCCGGCCGGCGGCGCGGTTGTCGATGCCGATATAGGCGACCCTCGGCACGTGCAGGATGTCGGACGCTATGGTGACGACCTTGACGCCGCTGGCCGACAGCGAACGGATCGCCTCGCGGACCGTCGGGTGATCGAGCGCGATGACGCCGACGCCCTGCGTCTGGCCGCGCAATTCCTGCAGCAGGCGGGCAAGCCGGTCGGGATTGAAGCCTTCGATCGTGGCGACGCGAACATCGAGGTCTGGCCGCGATTGCGCCTGCGCCTCGATGTGCCGGTGCAGCATCTTGATGAAGGAATTGGTGCCGGCGGGCAGGGCGAAGTCGAGCCGTATCACATCACCGGACAGCGCGTGGCGCGTGGTCGGGCTGTTCGAATTCTCAGCGATGTAGCCCAGCCGCTGCGCCGTTTCCAGCACGACCTCGCGGGTGCGCGCCCTGACCCCGGCGCGGTTGTTGAGCACACGATCGACCGTCGCGGCTGAAACGCCGGCTTCCCGGGCTATGTCTGTCAGGGTGGACCGCACAGTCGATCACCTCACTGCTTGCGCGCTACGCGCATCAAAATCGCGCGCTCAATGGTTCGAATGCCGGACGACGGCTTCATGCCATCCGCGATTCTGATGGGAAATGATGTATCCGGCCTGAGCCGATGCGCAAGCCGGCGCGCTACACCAAATTCGTCGAGCCGGGCCGAAAAGGATCGGCGCGGCACTCGCTCCCTCAAATTCAAGCACTAGGTGCCGTTGGCTGACCTCGCTGGACTGCATCCTCTCCCCTCAATTGCGATGTTATGACGTGTTTTGATTATTTATGATGTTGACAGCCTTCCCATACTGCCGTCAATATCCATCATGAGGGCCGTGGAGGAACAAGGCCCTCGAGGGAGGACTTCCAATGTCTGATATGATCCGCATGTCGCGGCGCCGTCTGCTGGCGTCCGGTGGAAAGGCGGCCGTGCTTGTTGCCGCCGCAGGTATCGCACCGAAATTCATCCGCCCCAGCCGCGCCTACGCGGCCGATGCGCTGGCGCCGGGCATGATCGGCGGCCCGACCGGCTTCGACGGCTCGGAGCGCTATCAATATGGGCCCGACACGCCGGAAGGCCGCGCCATCGAGGCGGCCAAGGCGATGAAGGGGGCCGGCAAGGCCCCGGCCAAGATCGTGCTTGGCCTGTCCGACGGCTCGATCGGCCAACTGACGCAGCAATTTCCCGCCGGCGCGCCCTCGATCAAGGATCTGTGGGAGAAGGAAACCGGCATTCCGATCGAGATCGTCGGCGTGCCGAACGGCCAGGAATTCACCAAGACGATGCAGGACATCTCCACCAAGGGTGGCGCCTATGACATCTACGCGGTGGAATGGAACCGTCTCGGCGACCTCGCCGAAACCGGCGGCATCCTGAAGCTCGACGACTTCGTCGCCCAGTACAAGCCGGAATGGGACGACCCCGAGCGCGGCTATGTCGACGGCGCCAAGGGCGTCTCGCTGCTCAACCAGTATCGCGGCTCGACCTATGGCGTGTCGCTGGACGGCGATTTCCAGACTTGGGTCTATCGCACCGATCTGTTCGGCGACGCGGCCGAGAAGAAAGCCTTCTCCGACAAGCATGGCTATGAACTGGCGCCGCCGAAGACCTGGAAGCAGCATGACGAGATCGCCGCCTTCTTCCATCGCCCGGACAAGGGCCTGTTCGGTTCGACCGATCTGCGCAACCAGGGCTGGGGCTACACCAACTGGTATCAGCGTTATGTTTCAATGGCTTCGCCAAATCAGTTCCTGTTCGACGATACCGGCAAGCCGCTGATCAATTCGCAGCAAGGCATTGCCGCTGTTAACGAGTACATCGCCTCGCTGGCCCACCATTCGCCGGATGCGATCTCTTGGGGCTGGCCGGAGCAGTACGGAAATTTTGCCAAGGGCGGCGCCGCGATGACCTGCGCCTTCTCCAACCTGCCGAAATTTTTGGACAATGCCGGCAACAAGGATTCAGCCGTCACCGGCAAGATCGGCTCGATGCTGCCGCCCGGCCGCGAGATCGACGGCAAGCTGATCAGCCGCTCGGTGCTGTGGCTCAATCTGTCGGCCTCGGTCTCGTCGCAGGCCAAGAATCCGGAGGCCTGCTACCTGTTCCTGCAGTGGCTCGGTTCGAGCCGCATCTATGCCTGGATGACCGCCAATCCGGGCGGCTATTTCGATCCGTTCCGGTTGTCGGATTTCTCCGACCCGCTGGTCCGCCAGACCTATCACGCCTACCACATGGATGTGGTGCGCGAGACGGTCGCCCGCACCGTGCCGACCATCAACTATCCCGGCGCCACCGCCTTCCACAATGCGCTGGACGAGAACCTCGTTGCCGCGCTGACCAAGGCCAAGACCCCCGAGCAGGCGATGGTCGACACCGAGGCCGAATGGAAGAAGATCGCCCGCCGCACCGGCGAGGAGAAGCTTCTCGAAGCCATCAAGACCAACAAGGAGGCCTGGCCCACCGTTCTCGATCCGATCAGCTGATCTTCCTCCCAGCATACGAATGGAGGGGAGGAGTTTGCTCTTCCCCTCCGCAAACGATGGTACCAGCAAAGCTGCAAAATGAAGCGTTCCGTTCCTTTCGAAATATTCCGCTATGCAGCGATCCTTGCTGCTATGGCGGTGACGCTGGTGCCGATCCTGTGGATGGTCTCGATGGCCTTCAAGCCGATCGCCGAATGGTCGGCGACCGGCGCCGACCTAACCTGGTGGCCGAAGAACCCGACGCTCAGCAATTTCCGCTTCGTCTTCGGTGAATCGACTAACAACCTGATCGTCGCGCTCGACCGTACCGCCCTAAAACCGATCCTGTCATCGCTGCTGTCGGCGGTGTTCGGAACGGCGATCGCCATGTCGGCGGGCACCGCGGCGGCCTACGGGCTGTCGCGCTTCGGCTCGGGCCAGAACCTGCCGCTGGCGCTGATCCAGCTCCGCCTGTTTCCGCCGATGGCGGTGATGACCCCGGTGATGATCATGTGGGCCTTTCTCAACTTTACCGACAGCTGGTGGGGGCTGTCGCTGATCTACGGCATCGTCACGCTGCCCTTTGCGTTCTGGCTGATGAAGACGTTCTTCGACGACATGCCGCGCGAGATCGAGGAAGCGGCGCTGGTCGAGGGCTGCTCGCGATTGCGCGTCTTCACCCGCATCACGCTGCCGATGATGCGCGCGCCGCTGGCCAGTGCCGCGCTGTTCGTCTTCATCCTCAACTGGTCGGACTATCTGATCGCGCTGCTTTTGACGACACGCGAATGGGTGACGGTGCCGGTCTACATGGCCTCGCTGTCGTCTTCGATGACCGGCCAGCTCTACGGTGCCAAGGCGGCACTCGGCCTGATCGCGGCGGTGCCGCCTGTCATCATGGGCATCGCGATCCAGCGCCATTTGGTGCGCGGGCTGACCTTCGGGGCGCTCAAGCAATGAGCGCCGTCACCGCCACGATTCCGGAGGACGTGATGAAAACCGTCCAGGCAAAGCCGACCCTTCGGGACGAAGGGGTAAAGCTCGGTTTCCGGCTGACACTGCCGGCGCAGATCCTGGTGCTGTTCATCGCGGTGTTTCCGCTGTTGATGCAGCTCTATATCAGCCTGACCGACTGGTCGCCGCTGTCCGGCCTCGGCTGGTGGAGCGCCTGGTCGCTGTGGAACAACTTCGCCAACTACACCGACCTTGCCGCCGACGCGCGCTTCTGGAGCGCGCTCAAGAGAACGGCCATCGTCATGATCGTCTGCGTGCCGGCGGAATTCCTGCTCGGCTTGGCACTCGCCACGCTGTTTGCCGACGAGTTCCCGGGCAAGCGGATCTTCTATTCGATCCTGCTGATGCCGATGATGGTGGTGCCGGCGGTGGCCGGCTACATGTTCTTCATGCTGTTCCAGTCGGGCGGACCGGTCAACGACATCCTGTCGGCGCTATCAGGCTTTCCCGTCACCATCGCCTGGCTGTCGGACCCGACGCTAGCGCTCATCGCCGTCATGCTCGCCGACATCTGGCAATGGACGCCGCTGATGTTCCTCATCCTGCTTGCCGGCCTGGTCGGCGTGCCCGAGGACCAGATCAAAGCGGCCACGCTGCTTGGCGCCAATCCCTGGCAGCGCTTCGTCACCATCGTGCTGCCGAAGATGAAGACGATCATCATCATCGCACTGGCAATCAGGGTCATCGAGAACTTCAAGATCTTCGACACGCTCTACATCATGACGGGCGGCGGTCCCGGCGTCGCCACCGAGACCATTTCCGTCTACATCTACAAGCTCACCACCCAGGACCTGATCTGGGGCTATGTCGCGGCGATCGCGCTGGCCATCCTGATCGTGCTGTCCATCGCCGCGGTGTTTGCCATGAAGCGCATGGCCCGCGCGCGGGAGGTGCCGGCATGAGTGCGATCCATCTGCAGAACCTGGTCAAGAAGTTCGGCGACTTTACCGCCTTGAAGACGATGGATCTTGCCATCGCCGACGGCGAGTTCATGGCGCTGCTTGGGCCGTCGGGCTGCGGCAAGTCGACGACGATGAACATGATCGCCGGCATGGAAGAGCCGACCAGCGGCAAGATCGTGTTCGGCGAGCGCGACATGGCCGGCGTGCCGATGCCGCGGCGCGGCGTCGGCTTCGTCTTCCAGAACTATGCGATCTTCACCCATATGAGCGTGCGGCAGAACCTCGCCTACGGCCCAAAAATGCGCGGCGCGCCGAGGGCAGAGATCGACCGCCGCGTGGGCGCGATCGCCGAGATGCTGCAACTGACTTCGCTGCTCGACCGCAAGGCCGGCAGGCTGTCGGTCAACATATTGCAGCGCGTGGCGATCGGCCGTTCGGCGATCATGGAGCCGGCGATTTTCCTGCTGGACGAGCCGCTGTCCAATGTCGACGCCGCCTTCCGGGCTGTCATGCGGACCGAATTGAAACAGCTGCAGCGTCAGTTCCGGCAGACCATGGTCTATGTCACCCACGACCAGCTCGAAGCGATGACCATGGCTGATCGCATCGCGGTGATGGACCATGGCGTGCTGCAGCAGGTCGGCACGCCGCTCGAGGTCTACAACGATCCGGCCAGTGTCTTTGTCGCCCGCTTCATCGGTGCGCCGGGCATGAACCTGCTCAAGGGCAGGCCGGCGGAAAGCGGCCGTGGCCTGGTCATCGATCTCGGGCCGATCGGTGTCACGCCGCCGCTGCCGGACAATCTCGCCCCGGCGGTGAGGGCCGCGCGCGAAGATGTGCTCTACGGCTTTCGGCCTGAGCAGGTGATTCTCTCAGACCGCGGCCTGTCGATGCCGGTAACATTCGTCGAGCGCATCGGCGCGCGCACCATCGTCCATTTCGGCCAGGGCGAGAGCACGGTGAAGGCGGTGTTCGACAATGACGTCGGGCTGGCGATCGGGCAGACAGCGGTTGTCGCGCCGGCCCAGGCGTCCGTGCGTGTGTTCGACGCCGCCACCGGCCTTGCCATGAAGGCGGGCTGAGACCATGGCCGATATCGTCTTCCGCAATGTGACGAAACGCTATGGCGACACGCTCGCCATCGACGACGCCTCGTTCACTGTCAACGACAATGAGTTCTTCTGCTTCTTCGGCCCGCCGCTATCGGGCAAGTCGACGGTGCTGCGTCTGGTGCTCGGGCTGGAGACGCCGGACGCCGGCGAAATCCTGATCGGCGGCAGGCCGGTCAACACGGTGTCGCCGGCCGAACGCAATGTCGCCATGGTGTTCCAGAACCTGGCGCTGTTTCCGCATATGAGCGCGCGCGACAATGTCCGCTTTCCCCTGGTCGAACGCCGGGTCGCCGAGGCCGAAATCGAAAAGCGTGTCGCAGACGTCGCGGCCAAGCTGCATATCGGCCACATCCTGCATAAGCCGCCGGCGCAGCTTTCGGGCGGCGAGCGGCAGCGCGTGGCGATCGCTCGGGCGCTGGTGCGCGACCCCAATGCCTATCTGATGGACGATCCGATCTCGGCGCTCGACGCCAGGCTTCGCGAGGAGACTCGCGTCGAGCTGAAGCGCATCCAGCGCGAGCTCGGCAAGACGCTGATTTATGTCACGCACGACCAGGAAGAGGCGATGTCTGTCGCCGACCGTATCGCCATTCTGGAAAACGGCAGGATCAGGCAGACCGGCGCGCCGGCCGAGATCTATGATCGGCCGGCCAGCACCTATGTCGCGCGGCTGCTCGGTTCGCCGATGATGAACATCTTGAAGTCGGTGCGCGGCGCGGAAGGCATGGAGGCGGCCGAAGGCACGATCCGCATCGCGGACAAGGCCGCGCCGGCCGATGCCGTCGAGATCGGGCTCAGGCCGGAAGACATCAAGGTCCGGCCCTGGCAGGATGGGGAAATATCGGATGATGGAATGTCGGTTGGGCGCGCGGGCCGCCCGGCGCGAGTGTTCGAGGTCGAGCCGCTCGGCGGCTACACCGTGGTGACACTCGCCGCCGGGCAGGCGCGTCTGCGGGCACTGCTGCGCGGCCAGCCCGATATCAGGCCGGACGCGATGGTGGCGATATCCTGCGAGCCGGGCAGGGTGCATTATTTCGGGCAAAGCGGGGCAGCGTTGGCACGATGACAGCGGTTCTAAGAAACGAGCTTCGGGAGGATCAGATGGCTGGCGAAGGAATAGCGGGCAAGGACTTCGAGCCGGACGTTAAAGTCCGCACCAGGGAATACAGGATCGGCTGCGTCGGCGCCGGCATGATCATGGCCGAATGTCACCTTGCGGCCTACCAGGAAGCTGGTTTTCCCGTGGTGTCGATCGCCTCCAGGACCAAGGCCAGCGCCGAGAAGGTCGCCAGGCGCTGGGAGATACCGACCGTCCACGACACGCCGGAACAATTGATCGAGGACAAAAATGTCGAGATCATCGACCTTGCGTTTCCGCCGGACCAGCAGCCGGCACTGATCCGCCATGCGCTGAAGCAGCAGCATATCAAGGCGATCCTGGCGCAAAAGCCGCTGGCGCTGTCGCTCGATGAAGCGGTCAAACTGCGTGACGAGGCGGCCAGGGCCGGCAAGATCCTCTCGGTCAACCAGAACATGCGCTACGACCAGTCGATGCGGGTGCTGAAGCAGATCATCGACAGCGGCGCGCTCGGCGACATCGTCTTCGCCCAGATCGACATGCATGCGATCCCGCACTGGCAGACGTTTCTCGAGGACTACAACCGGCTGACGCTCGCCAATATGAGTGTCCACCATCTCGATGTGCTGCGTTTTCTGTTCGGCGATCCCGACGAGATCACCACGCTGACCCGCAAGGATCCGCGCACGCGCTTCGACCATTCTGACGGCATCACAGTTTCGACGCTGCGGTTTCCGTCCGGCGTGCTCGCTGTGTCGCTGGAGGATGTCTGGTCCGGCCCGCGCCAGGACGGCTACAAGGACGACCAGCACATCAACTGGCGCGTCGACGGCACCAAGGGCGTCGCCAAGGGCACGATCGGCTGGCCGACGGGTTCGGCCTCGACGCTGACCTATGCCTCGACCGAGATCACCGACGGTGAATGGGTCACCCCCAGCTGGAGCACGATGTGGTTCCCGCACGCCTTCATCGGCGTGATGGAGCAACTCCAGCATGCGGTCAAGACGGGTGAGCCGCCGGCACTTTCCGTCGCCGACAACGTCAAGACCATGGCGCTGATCGAAGCCGGCTATCGCTCGATCGACGAGCGCCGCACGGTCAAGCTGTCCGAAATCTCGATAAACCCAATCAACTGAATCGCTTACAGGGAGAATTTCATATCATGATGCAGGCAGGTATCTTCACGGGCTATTTCCCGTACGGCCTCAAGGAAACCGCGCAGAAGATCCGCGCGCTCGATTTCAACACGGTGCAGCTCGACCTGCATTTCAGGGATATCGACCTGTCGGTCGGGCAGATCACCAAGGAAAAGGCCAGGACAGTTCGCGACACGTTTCGCGACCATAACCTGCCGGTGTGCTGCGTGTCGGGCTACACCAACATCATTCATCCGGACATGGGCGAGCGCGAGAGGCGCGTCGGCTATCTCAAGGAGATCATCCGCAATGCGCGCGAATTCGGCACGCCTTACGTGATCTCGGAAACCGGCACCTACAACACCGAATCCGACTGGGTGCACCATCCCAAGAACAAGACCGAGGAAGGTTTTGAGGAATGCCGCAAGGTCATCGCCGACCTTGCCCAGACCGCCTACGACCACGGCGCGGTGTTCCTGCTCGAAACCTATGTCAACAATGTCGTCGGCTCGGTCGAGGAGACGGTGAAGATGTTCGCGCAGGTCGACCATCCCGGCCTCGGCCTGTTGATGGATCCGACCAACTATTTCGAGACCCATAACATCGACAGGATGGACCAGATCCTGAACCAGGTATTCGACACCCTGACCGACAAGATCAAAATAGCCCACGCCAAGGACGTCAAGCGCTCGGGCGGCGACAAGTCGGAGAAGCACGCCGATATCGGCGACGAGGACGCGCTGGAAAGCCACACTTTTCGCGGTGTCGGCGAGATCGAGCTGCCGGCGCCCGGCCTCGGTTCGCTGAACTACGACCTCTATCTCAAGCGTTTGGCCGATAAGCACCCGAACATCCCGGTCATCATCGAGCACCTTTCGGAGGACGACGTGCCGCGCGCCAAGAAATTCCTCGACGAGAAATTCCGCGCCAACGGACTGTGACGGCCACAAAAAAGGGAGGAAGAGAATGTTGAGATTCGTATCGAAAATCGCGGCTGCGGCGACCGTGTTCGCCGGTGTTGCACTGGCTGCACCGGCGCTGGCGCAGGATGCTCAGAAGACGTTCTACCTGCTGTCGCATGGCGGCCCGTCGGACGCCTTCTGGATCGACTGGAATGCAGGCGCGACCAAGGCCTGCGACCAGCTCAAGGTGACCTGCAAGATCTCGTTCAGCGGCGGCGACATGGCGGCGCAGAAGGAGGCCTTCAACTCCGCACTTGCCGCCAAGCCGGACGGCATCGCCACCACCTCGGCGCAGCCCGGCCTATGGAACGAGGAGGTCAAGGCAGCCAAGGCGGCTGGCGTCCCGATCGTGTTCTTCAACACCGACGATCCAGCGACCGGCCGGCAGGCCTATGTCGGCGCCGACATCAGGCAAGCCGGCGTCATCTGGGCGAAATATCTGGTCGACCACAAGATGGTGAAGCAAGGCGACAAGGTGTTCCTGCCGGTGGAAGTGCCGGGCGCCAGCTATCAGCAGCTCGAGACCGAAGGCATCGCCAGCGTCTTCGATCCGCTCGGCATCAAATACGACGTGGTCGATTGCGGCACCGATCCGGCCGGCATCATCGCCAAGATGACCGACTACATGGTCGCCAACAATCCGCCGGCGATCATCGCGCTCGGCGATTCCGTGGCGGCCAGCATCAAGCGGGTGTTCGACGGCGCCGGCGTGCCGGCCGGCACGATCCCGGTCGTAGGTTGGGGCAATTCCCGGGAGACCGCCGAAGCCGTCAAGGCCGGCTTCGTCAACGCGGCTGCCTGGCAGTTTCCGTCGGCGCAGGGCTTCATGCCGGTGGCGCTGCTCGGGCTTGCCGCCGCGGGCGAACCGATCGGCTACGATATCCACACTTTCAGCCTCTACGACGCATCGAGCGTCGAACCGATCCTGAAACTCTACGACAAGTGATTGAAACTGACGCCCGCTGCGCAGGCGGCGGGCGCCGCCCTGAGATATGGTCCAAGCAGTCATGACTATCGCCGCAGAACAGGAAATGCCGCGCTCCAAACGCAGGTCGAGCCTGATCCGCTCGCCGCAATTCTCTTCGCTCGTCATCCTGATTGTCCTGCTGGCGGTGTTCGCGATCGCCGACGGGAACTTCCTGTCGCCGCTCAACATCTCCAACATGATGGCGTTCCTGCCCGAACTCGGCATCATCGCGCTCGGCATGACGCTGCTTCTGACGGCGGGCGAGTTCGACCTTTCGGTCGGCGCCGTGTTCGGCCTGGCGCCGGTCGTCGTCCTGCTTTTGGTGCAGAACGGCGGGTTCGATATCGGCATCGCGCTGCTTGCCGGGCTATTGCTGTGCGTGGCGATCGGCGCCATCAACGGGCTGATCGTCACCAAGATCGGTATCTCCTCCTTCCTGGTGACGCTGTCGATGCTGCTCGTCGTGCGAGGGGCGGCGCTCTACATCACGCAAGGCTTTCCGCTGAAATCCTGGGACCAGCCTGGCTTTTTCGTGACACTGCTGGCCGGCAGCTTCAATATCGGAACGTTCCGTTTCTATACCTCGCTGTGGTGGTTCATCGGCCTGTCGCTGCTGGCGATCTACGTGCTGCACTACGCCAAGCTCGGCAACTGGATCAGCGCCATCGGTTCGAACCGCAACGCTGCGGTTGCGCGCGGCGTGCCGGCCGATGCGGTCAAGGTCTGGCTGTTCATCCTGACCTCAGTGCTGGCGGGTCTGGCCGGCATGATCAGTGCGTTCCGCATCTCGGCCGCCTCGCCGGTAGCCGGCACCGGATACGAGCTCGAAGTGATCGCCATGGTGGTGGTTGGCGGCACGGCGCTGACCGGCGGGCGCGGCACCATCCTGGGCACCATCGTCGGCGCGCTGATGCTGCGCAGCATCCGCAACGGCATCGTACTGGTTGGTGTGCCGGGGCTTGCCTACAATATCTTCGTCGGCGTCATCATCCTTGCCATGCTCATCCTGCACGCTTTGCTGCAGAAGAACGCCGCCAGGAACTGACCATGGAAGTGCTTCGGCTGCACAATCTGCAAAAATCCTTCGGCAGCGTTCGCGCGCTGAAGAGCGCCTCCTTCACCCTCAACGAGGGCGAAGTGGTGGCCTTGCTCGGCGACAATGGCGCCGGCAAATCCACGCTGATCAAGGCGATCTCCGGCGTCTTTCCCGTCGACCGCGGCGACATCTATGTGCGCGGCCAAAAAGTCTCGATCCGCTCGACGCGCGACGCCATAGATCTCGGCATCGAGACGATCCACCAGGATACCTCGTTGGCGCCGGACCTGAGCATCGCGCGCAACCTCTTTCTCGGTCGCGAGCCGGTCAATCTGAAATGGCTGGGCGTGTTCGCGCCGCTCGACCTCGCCAAATTGCGTGATGCCGCCGCGGCACTTTTGAAGCGCGTCGGCATCTCGAAAAAACTCGACGCCGATGCGCTGGTCAGCACATTGTCGGGCGGTGAGCGCCAGTCGATCGCCATTTCGCGGGCCATGCAGTTCGCCGCCAAGGTCATCATCCTTGACGAGCCGACCAACAATCTCGGCGTCGAGGAAACGCACGGTGTGCTGCGTTTCGTCAAGGAGATGCGCGCCGCCGGCCATTCGGTGCTTTTGATCACCCACAATATCCATCATGTCTTCCAGGTCGCCGACCGCATCATCGTCATGCGCCGTGGCGAGATCGTCGCCGAGCAGACGGTCGCCGATACCGATCTGCTGACGGTGGAGAGCATCATCACCGGCGCCGACATGTCGGCCCTGCTCAAGGAGACGAGAGCGAAGTGAAGGAACTGGCCGTCAGATGGTAGAGCTTTACGGCAAGACGCTTTCGCGCCGGCAGGTCTCGGAACGGTCCGGCATGCTGTCGCAGTTCGCCGGCGTGCGGCTGATGACGCTTGGCGACGGGGTGGAGCGCGGCATCCGCATGCTCGAATTCCGCACCGGCTCCGGCCTGCGCTTCACCGCGCTGGTCGACCGGGCGCTCGACATCGCCGATTGCGATTTTAGGGGCCAGGCGATCGGCTGGCATTCGCCGAGCGGCTTTCGCCATCCCGGCCTGCACGAATATGAAGGCGAGGAGGGGCTGGCCTGGGCGCGGTCGTTTTCCGGCCTGCTGCTGACCTGCGGCCTTGACCACATATTGTTCATGAACGAGGTACCCGCCGACAGCTACCATTATCCGCCGAAGAAGACGGTGCGCCATTCGCTGCATGGCCGCGTCAGCACCATCCCGGCGCGATTGACTGGCTATGGCGAGACATGGGACGGCGACCGCTGCGTGCTGTGGGCCGAAGGCATCGTTCAGCAGTCGACGGTGTTCGGCGAGGATCTGCATCTGCTGCGGCGGATCGAGGCCGATGTCGGCGGCAACGAGATCCGGCTTTCGGACCGCGTCGTCAATCACGGTTTTAGCCGCACGCCGCATATGTACTTTTATCACATCAATGTCAGCCATCCGGTGCTCGACGAGGGCTCGCGCTACCTGGCGCCGATCCGCGACGTCGTCTGGGCGGGCCATGCCGGCGAGCGCTATGAAGCGCAGAAGGTCGGCTACCGCACGGCGCCGGCACCGCAACTGGGCTTCACGGAACAGGTCTGGCAGCACGAACTCGGCGCCGACGCCAACGGCGACGTGCCGGTGGCGGTGGTCAACGACCGTCTCCGCCTCGGTCTCGAAGTCGTCACCCGCAAGCACCAGTTGCCTTGCGCCTATGAGTGGCAGAATTTCCAGGCTGGGCATTATGCGCTCGGCATCGAGCCGTCGACGCATCATGTGCTGGGCAATCTGGCAGCGCGCGAGCGCGGCGAGATGATCTGGCTGGAGCACGGCGAAAGCCGTTCGTACGAAGCGGTGTTTCGGGTTCTCGACGGCGCCGGCGAGATCGCCGCCGCCGAGAGCCGGATCGCAGCGATTGCCAGGCAGCCGCGGGAGGATTATCCGCGGCCATCGGGTCATTTTCCTGTTCTCGGAGGCAGGTCGTGACAATGGCGAAGGCGGTGCGAAACACCAGTTGGAAGGCTGGCCTCGGCCGGAGTGGAGAGGGCTCGCGGCGGTTCGAAAATTGGAGGTCACAATGGCTGGCAAGGTGAAACGCGATTACAGCCTGGTCGGCGAAAGCACGCGGATTGCGATCGAAACCGGGCTAGCCTCGGCTGAGTGGTACCATACCGATGTGCCGCGCAAGACGATGAAGGAACTGATGCAACGTTCCGACAGTCCGGCAATCCGCGACACGGCCATCTGGCTGGGCGCCATCCTGGTCTCCGCCGCCGGCGGCGTTTACTTCTGGGGCACCTGGTGGTGCGTGCCGTTCTTCTTCGTCTATGGCGTGCTCTATGCCTCGGCCAGCGACTCGCGCTGGCACGAATGCGGCCACGGCACGGCTTTCCGCACGCGCTGGATGAATGATGTCGTCTACCAGATTGCCAGCTTCATGCTGATGCGCAACCCGGTGACCTGGCGCTGGAGCCATGCCAGGCATCACACCGACACCATCATCGTCGGACGCGATGCCGAGATCGCCGTGATGCGCCCGCCGGACCTGCTGCGCACCGCACTCGCCTTCACCGGTATCCTCGACTTTCGCTATTCGCTCCCGGCACTGGCACGCCAGGCGTTCGGCAAGCTGACGCCGGACGAGAAAAGCTACGTGCCCGAGATGGAACAGCACAAGGCCGTCACTGCCGCGCGCTGGCATATCGCCATCTACATCGCCACAATCGCGCTCGCGGTTTTCATGCAGTCGTGGGTGCCGCTGGTGCTCATCGGCGTGCCGCGCCTCTACGGCACCTGGCACATGGTGCTGACCGGCCTGCTGCAGCACATCGGCCTGGCCGACAATGTCGTCGATCACCGGCTCAACAGCAGGACCGTGTATATGAACCCGATCAGCCGGTTCATCTACTGGAACATGAACTACCACGTCGAGCATCACATGTTTCCGATGGTGCCCTATCACGCGCTGCCCAGGCTGCACGAATTGATCAAGCACGATCTGCCGGAGCCGAACCCGTCGATGTGGCATGCCTATCGCGAGGTTTGGCCGGTCCTGCTCAGGCAGCTCAAATATGAGGACTATTTCCTCAAGCGCGAACTGCCGCCGACGGCACGGCCCTATCGTGGCGAGTTCCACGAAGTGAACATGTCGGCAACAGCTGAATAGCACTGCGCAGCACAGCAAGGCGAAATTTCGGGAGAAAATAGAGATGGCCGATTGGGTCGAGGCGTGCGCTGTGGACGATGTCGACGAAGAGGATGTCATCCGCTTCGATCATGACGGCCGCAGCTTCGCGATCTACCGTTCGCCGGATGACGAATTCTTCGCTACCGACGGCTTTTGCACACATGAAAAGGCGCATCTGGCCGATGGGCTTGTCATGGACGACATCATCGAATGCCCCAAGCACAATGGCCGCTTCAATTACAAGACCGGCCAGGCCAAGGGCGCGCCCGTCTGCGTCAATCTGCAGACCTATCCGGTCAAGGTCGAAGCTGGCAAGGTGATGATCCAGATCGCCTGACCGGCCTTCCGTTCACGTAACAAAGGGGACCAAATCAATGAGCCGGAAAAGACCGACGGTGGCAGACCTGCGCGCTATGAAGGGCAAGCGGCAATTGACCATGCTGCGGGTGCTGACGATGGCCGAGGCCGAGGCCGCCGAACGAGCCGGGGTCGACATAGTCTCGGTGCCGCCGGAACTGGTGCTCGATCCGCAATACCGCGATGCCGCACCCAGCCTGTTCACCATGCCGGGCGACAATTTCTACGAGATCGGCACAGCCGACGATTTCGTCCGCTGGGCGTTTCGGCTCTACAAGGCAAGCGCCGACGCGGTTTATTGCAGCGCCGGCTTTGCCGCTGTCAAACGGCTGGCCGATGACAATATCCCGGTGATCGGCCATGTCGGTCTGATCCCGTCGCGCGCCACCTGGACCGGCGGCTTCAAGGCTGTCGGCAAGACCGCCGACAGCGCCATGCAGATTTTCGAGGCAGTCAAGCAATACGAAGCGGCCGGCGCGATCGGCGCCGAGATCGAAGTGGTGCCGGTCGAGGTGGCCAAGGCGATTTCGGAGCGAACCTCGCTGATCATGCTGTCGATGGGGGCGGGCACCGGCTGCGACGCGCAATATCTGTTCGCCGACGACATCCTTGGCCAGAACCGTGGCCACATGCCGCGCCATTCCAAGGTCTATCGCAATTTCGCCGCCGAATATGACCGCCTGCAGGCGGAACGCATCGCTGCTTTTTCCGAATATGTCGCCGACGTCAACAGCCTGGCCTATCCCGAAGACAAGCATGTGGTGCATATGGACCCGGACCAGCTCGGCCAGTTCATGGAGAAGATCGACGCGGAATGAGACGCACCGGCCAGGATCGGCTGTGACCTTCTCCCCTTGTGGGAGAAGGTGGATCGGTGCGTAGCGCCGAGACGGATGAGGGGTGCTGGGAGAAACGCGGCGAAGAAAATATCGTGGAATTTGAAGTGCTTATGGCTTCGGTGTAGCGATCCTTCCAGCACCTCTCATCCGACCGACAGGTCGCGATACAAGTTTGTTGGGCCAAGTCTGGACGTCGCCGCCCAAATGCTGTTCAAACCGGTGCGTCACCGATTTGCCGGACAATCGCCTGGTCCCAGTGGCGCGGGAAAACCTTTCGTACAGTTCTGCGCATGACCGCCATTCCCGAAAACAAAGCCTTGCCCGAAACCGCGACGGCGGCGCGGCAGGCGCGGCGCGTGGCATTGATCGTCGCCGTCGCCTTCTTCATGCAGCTTCTGGATTCGACGATCATCTCGACATCGTTGCCGCAGATGGGAGAATCCTTCGGCGTGCCGGCAGTGGCGATGAGCATCGGCATCACCGTCTACATGCTGACCATGGCGGTGTTCGTGCCGCTGTCCGGCTGGCTCGCCGACCGCTTCGGCGCGCGCAACATCTTCCTTGTGGCGATCGCCCTGTTCACGCTGGCCTCGATCGCCTGCGGCATCTCGCAGAACCTGACCCAGTTCGTCGCCGCGCGTGCCGTGCAGGGCCTGGGCAGTGCGCTGATGACACCGGTCGGCCGCATCCTGGTGCTGCGCAACGCCTCGAAGTCCGAGCTTCTCAATGCCACCGCGCTGATCACATGGCCGGCGCTGTTTGCGCCGGTGATCGGGCCGGTGCTTGGCGGCTTCATCACCACTTATCTGTCCTGGCACTGGAATTTCTTCATCAACATTCCGCTCGGCGCGGCCGGCCTGGCGCTGGTCGCCCGCTTCATTCCCGGCGACCGCGCTTCCGAAACCAGGCCGCTCGACTGGCCGGGCTTCCTTGTGACCTCGGTCGGGCTTGCCTCAATGCTCTACGGCCTCGAACGCATCGCCCATCCGCAAGACGGCACCTTGCCGACCGTGGCGCTGCTTGGCGCGGGCGTCCTGATCGGCTGGCTGGCCGTGCGGCACCTGGCGCGCGCCAAAAATCCGCTGCTCGACCTTGCGGCATTCAAGGTGCAGACTTTCGCCATATCGACGCTGTCGGCCGGCACCATTTTCCGGGTCTCCATCAACGCCACGCCGTTCCTGCTGCCGCTGCTGTTCCAGGTCGGGTTCGGCCTGAGACCCGTCGATGCCGGCATGCTGATCCTGGCTTATTTCCTCGGCAATCTCGGCATGAAGACGGTGACGACGCCGACGCTGAAGCGCTTCGGTTTCCGTTCGGTGCTGGTCGTCAACGGCGTGATCGCATCGCTGTCGATCATGGCCTGCGCGGCGATATCGCCGCAGACACCGCAAGCGCTGGTGGTGGCGCTGATGCTGATTGCCGGACTGACGCGGTCGATGCAGTTCACCGCGCTCAACACGCTGGCCTTCGCCGATATCGCTTCGGCGCAGCGCAGCTCGGCGGCGACGCTGTCCAGCATGCTGCAGCAGGTGGCGATGCTGTTCGGCGTGGCGGTCGCCGCGGCGCTGCTCAACCTGTCGCAGATCGCCAGGGCCGGGGCGGCGCCCGACCTCGTCGACTTCCGCCTCGCCTTCCTGGCGATCGGCGCCATCGGGCTCGTGGCCTAGTTCCGCTTCCTGGCGCTGCCGCGGGCCGCCGGCGCCGAGGTTTCGGGCCATCGGGCGTGACCTTCTCCCACAATGGTGTTTGGAAGGGGGGCAGCGCGTCACACCGGCCGATATACCTTCTCCGCTGTGTTCCAAAAAATGTCCGCCTCTGCCGCCGCACCATGCTTGGCCACCGCCTCCCGGTGCTTCTTGATCAGTTCGGCGTGGCTGGTCCACAGCTTTTCGATCGGGAAGTTGGAGCCGAACATCAGACGGTCGCTGCCGAGGATTTCGATTGCGTTGTCGACAATGTAGGCGATCAGCGCCGGGTCGTTGCGGTGGACGAAGGTGCCGGGGCCGGACAGCTTGGCGTAGAGGTTTGGCGCTGCTGAAAGCGAGCGCAGGCCGGCCTTCCAGGCTTGCGTGGTTTCCTCCGACATGTCGGTCAGCATGCCGGCATGGGTGAGGATGAAGTTGGTCTCGGGATTTTCGCCGACAAGCGTCAGCCCGTCCTTCATCTGGGCCGGGAAAAGCTGCAGGTCGAAGGACAGGCCATAGTCCTTCAGCCGCGCCACATTGGCCCGCACCTTCGGGTCGACGACCTGATCGGCGGACGCGGCAAAGCGGAAGGCCGGCGTTTCGTGCCAGTGCAATTGCATGCGCACGCCGCGCAGCAGGGGGTACTTGATCAGTCGGTCGATCTGATGGCGTACATCGTCCACCGTCATGTCGGCATAGCCGACGATGGCGTGCGGCCAACCGGTTTCGTCAGCCGTCGTCTGCAGCAAGGCGACTTCTTTCTCGAAATCCTCCTTGGCCCAGTTGGTCTGGACATAGACCGCCTTCTCGACATCAGAGCCTTGCTGGTCGGCGAGGAATTCCTCGATCGGGTAGTCGCGTCGGATCGGCTCGTAGGGACCGAAGATGCGCGGCACCATCGGCCCGCGCAGCCAGGGCTGATCCTCCTGGCGCCAGATATGGAAATGCGCGTCGATCGCCTTTTTCATCATGAAACCCTTTTCCAGATTGCTGCCGCCGCCGGAGCGGGGCGGGCGAGCGACAGGATGAAATCGGTGAGACCGGCGATCGAAGAACCGTCGACCAGATCGTCGAGCACCGGCAGGATGGCGCGAAGTGCTGCCGTCGCCGGCCGGAAACGCGGATCGCCGGCCAGCGGCGTCGCCAGCGACAGGCGGAAGGCGCGGGCGCTCAGCCGGCGCATCGCCATTTCCAGCTCGGCATGGTCGCCGCGCTCCAGCGCATCCGACAGGATGACCACCGCCGCCCCGCGCGCAAGTGAGGAGAACCGCGGCACCGACAGGAAGGCGAGCAGCGTCGGTCCCATGCGGGTGCCGCCATCCCAGTCGTCGACCAATGCTGCCACCCGCGCCAGCGCCTGGTCGCGGTCGCGAATACGCAGCGCCGTGGTGATGCGGGTCAGCCGCGTGCCGAAGGTGAAAATTTCAGCCCGGTCCGCGCCTTGCACCGCCGCATGCGCCAGCTTGAGATAGTCCGATGTGTAGAGCTTCATCGAGCCGGACACGTCGATCAGCAGCAAAAGCTTGCGCGACACGGTCTGCCGGCGGCGCAGCAGCGGCGACGGAATATCGCCGTCGGCACTGACGATTTCGCGCAGCGAGCGGCGCAGATCGAGCTTGCCGCGTGCGCGCGTGCGAACGGTTCGGAAGGAGCGGCGGGCGGGCAGGGCGCTAGCGAGCTTGCGGCGGAAAGCGGCAAGCCCGTCGCCGACGCGCTGGAAGTCGCGGGCGCTCAACTGTTCGGCGCCAGACGATAGCGCGCCGCCTTCCTCCTGGCGCGCCACCTCGTTCTCTTCGTCGCTGGCGCCGCCGTCGTCCTTGATGCGGGTTTCCTCGTCGGCCTCGCCTTCGACCACGGCCGCGGTGTTGCCGTAGAAATAGCTTTGGAAATGCGCCTCGAATTCGTCGCGGCGGTCGGGCGGCGGCGCCAGCGTGGCAAGCGCGGCCTCGTGGATATCGGCCATCGAGCGGGGCCCGAGCAGCGTCACCGCCTGCATGAAGCCTGACACCTGCTCGGGCGCCACCGGAAAGCCGTAGCGGCGCAGCAGCCGGCCAAAACCGAGGAGAGGTGCTGCGGCGCGGGGTAGGGCCGCGGGGCTCACGCCAATGCCTCCTCGACGATCCGGCCAAGCTCGGGCGCGATGTAGGACAGGTCCTCCTCATCCTTGATCAGCACGCCGATGGCGCGGCGGAACGCTTCCGGCCATGGGCTGCCGCCCTTTTCGAGGATCGTCGCGGCGTTGGCCCATTCGACCGCTTCGGCGATGCCCGGCGGCTTGGCCAGCGGGCGGGCGCGGATGTCGCGCACGGCGGCAGCCACGGCGCGCGCCGTGGCGTTGGCGACGTCGCCGGCGCGCAGCATGATGATTTCGGCCTCGCGCTCGGCGTCGGGATAGGTGATCCAGTGGTAGACGCAGCGCCGCCGCAGCGCCTCCGCCAGTTCGCGGGTGCGGTTCGAGGTCAGGACGACGATCGGCTGCGCTTTGGCGCGGATGGTGCCGCGCTCGGGAATGCTGATCTGGAAGTCGGACAGGAATTCCAGCAGCAGCGCTTCGAACTCATGGTCGGAACGGTCGATCTCGTCGACCAGCAGCACGCGCTTTTCCGGCGCCTTCAGCACCTGCAGCAGCGGCCGCGCGATCAAAAAGCGGTCGTCATAGATGTCGACCTCATGCTCGCCGGCATGGCGGATGGCGAGCAACTGGCGCTGGTAGTTCCATTCGTATAGCGCGTGTGCGGCGTCGATGCCTTCGTAGCATTGCAGCCGCACCAGGTCGCGCCCGAGCAGTTCGGCTATCGCCTTGGCCGCTTCTGTCTTGCCGACGCCCGGCGCGCCTTCGAGCAGCAGCGGCTTGCCCAGCCGGATCGCCAGGAAAATGGCGGTGGCCAGGCTTTCATCGGCCAGATAGCGCGAGGCGGCGAGGCGCGATGCCACCGCCTCCGGCGAGATCACGACAGTGTCGGCGCTTCCAGTCCGGGCGCTTCTTTTGGGCATTTCCAGCACTCAGTTCGAGGCTTGCGCCTTCAGCGCCCGCAGGATGCGTTCCGGCGTGATCGGCAGCGTGTCGATGCGCACGCCGACGGCGTCGAAGACCGCGTTGGCGACCGCCGGGATTTGCGGGTTGGCGCACATTTCGCCCGGCCCCTTGGCGCCAAAGGGTCCGTCGGCCGAGGGCCTCTCCAGCACGATGATCTCGGTTTGCGCAAGATCGCCTGGTCCCGGCATCAGATACTGGTTGAAGTCGGTGCCGCCATGATCGCGGTCGGGGTAATAGGGTTCCGTCGTCTCGTAGAGCGCGTGGCTGATGCCCATCCACGAGCCACCGACGAGCTGCTGCTCGACCATTTTCGGGTTCAGCGCGCGGCCGATCTCAAAGACGTTCTTCACCGTCAGCACGGTGACCTCGCCGGTTTCGTCGTCGACCTCGACCTCGACCACCGTGCAGGCATGCGCGTAGCAGGTCGACGGTTTCATCGCGCCGGTTTCTTTTTCCGGATAGGAGCGCGGGATCAAGAACATGCCGCGGCCGGAAATCGAGCGGCCGCGCTTGAAATGCGCCGACAGCGCCACATCGAAGATCGAGATCGATCTTTGCGGCGCGCCCTTGACCAGGATGTTGCCCTGGCCGTCGGTCTCGAGGTCCGAGGCGTTCACTTCCAGTTCCTCTGCCGCCACTTCCAGCATCACCTGGCGGGCTTCCCTGGCCGCCTGGATGACGGCGTTGCCGGCGCGGTGGGTGCCGCGCGAGGCGAAGGTGCCCATGCAGTGCGGGCCGGTGTCGGTGTCGGCGGTGTCGACGACGACGCGGTCGGTCGGTACGCCGATCGTCTCGGCACAGATCTGCGCCATGATCTGCTTCATGCCCTGGCCGAGATCGACGCTCGACAGCGTTACCATGAAATTGCCGGTCGGCGTCGAATGGACCAGCGCCTGGGTTGGATCGCCACCGAGGTTCATGCCTGTCGGATAGTTGATCGCGGCGACGCCGCGCCCGCGCCTGATCGCCATTTCAAGCTCCCTTCGCGTAGGACGACATCGCCATGAATTTGTCCGCCACCGGCCAGTTGGCGGCGCGCGAGGCTTCCTGCATGCACTCGATCAGCGCCGCGCCCTCGGTCGGCTGGCGGTGCGCCTTGATGTCGCCGTCGCGGTAGGCATTGATGAAGCGGAACTCGAGCGGGTCCATGCCGATCAGCCGGGCGAGCTTGTCCATCTGCACCTCAAGCGCGAAATCGCCGATGGTGACGCCGAAGCCGCGCATGGCGGAGGAGGGGGTGCGGTTGGTGTAGACGCAGTAGGTGTCGATCCAGACATTCGGGATGGTGTAAGGGCCGGGATAGTGGCCGGCGCCCTTCTGCGCGCCATAGGGCGAATGGCGCGAATAGGCCCCGGCATCGGTGTAGCCGGTGACTTTTCTGGCGACGATGCGGCCATCCTTCATGACGCCGTCCTTGATGACGACCTTTTCGGCGGCGCGCGGCGAGGAAATCTGCATCTCCTCCTCACGGCTGTAGATGAAGGAGACCGGCCGCCCGGTCAGCTTGGCGCCGAGGATGGCGATCGGCTCGACGATGACGTCGACCTTGCCGCCAAAGCCGCCGCCGACGGTGCCGCCGACGAAATGCAGTCTGTTGCCCGGCATCTGCAGGATGATCGAGGCGTTGTCGAGGGTGAAGAACATCGCCTGCGTGTTGGTGTAGCAGGTAAAGCGGTCGTTGCCCTCCGGCGCGACGATGCAGCCGGTCGTCTCGGTCGGCGCGTGCTCGATCGGCGACGATTGATAGGTCTGCTCGAGCACGTGATCGGCGCCGGCGAAACCGGCCTCGACATCGCCGAAGCGCACCTTGCGGCATTCGCCGCTGTCATAGAGGTAATAATTCCGGCCGTGATATTCGTTGACAACAGGCGCGCCGGGCTTCAGCGCTTCTTCCATGTCGAAGACGGCCGGCAGCACCTCGTAGTCGACCTTGACCTTGGCCGCCGCCTCCTGGGCGGCACGCTCGGTCTCGGCCAGCACCGCCACCACGGCTTCGCCCTTCCAGCGCACCTTGCCGTCGGCCAGCACCGTCTCGTCCTCCGGCCCGATCTGGATCAGGATCAGGATGGTGTAGACATTGTGCGGCACGTCCTTGGCGGTCAGGATTTTCACCACGCCCGGATGCTTTTCCGCCTCTGAAGTGTCGATGCTGCGGATGCGGGCGTGATGATGCGGGCTGCGCACCATCTTCAGATGCAGCATGCCTGGAAAACTGCGGTCGGCGAAATAGGCGGTCTTGCCGGTGACATGACCGGGCGAATCGGAGCGCGGCCGTGGCTGGCCGATCTCGTGCAGATCGTCCGTGCGCTGGTCGGCGAAATAGCTCTTGCGGAGTTCCATTTTTTCGACTCCCCTCAAGCTGCGTTCTGCGAATTGGACCGCGCGGCGGTCAGCACCGCCTGGATGATCGGCTCGTAGCCGGTGCAGCGGCAGATATTGCCCGACAGCGCCTCGACCACCTCGTCGCGGCTGGGGTCCGCCGTGTGGTCGAGCAGAACCTTGGCGGCCATGATCATGCCTGGCGTGCAGAAGCCGCATTGCGTGGCGAAGGCGTCGAGGAAGGCGCGCTGCAAAGGATGCAGCACGCCGCCTTGCGAAAGCCCCGATGTCGTGGTGATCGCCGCACCGTTGCAGGTTTCGGCCAGCGTCAGGCAGGACAGCCGAAGCTCGCCGTCGATGATGACCGAGCAGGCGCCGCATGTGCCCTGATGGCAGCCGCCCTTTGGCGAGGTGTCGCCGATCTTGTCGCGCAGCGCATTGAGCAGCGTCGTGCCGCTGTCGATGAATTCGGCCTTCTCCGCGCCGTTGAGCGTGAACTGAACCGGGATCTTTGTCATCTTTTACTCCTTGCGCCGCAGCTTGGCTGACTTGCCCGCCATTGGCTTTCAGGCGAGCAAAAGCCGGCCGAGATGGACCGGCAGGACTTCGTTGCGATACCAGGCACTGGCGATCGGATCGGTAATCGGCGAGGTGCCGTCGTTCGCGACGGCCAGCGCCGGCGCGATGCCGTCGCTCGTGAGTTTCCTGCCGAGCAGCGCCTTCTCCGCCGCCTTGGCGCGCATCGGCCGGTCGGCCATGCAGCCAAGCGCGATGTGCGCCGATGACATGGTTCCGTCCGGCGCTCGTTCCAGCACGGCGGCGATGCTCAGCACCGAGACGCCCTTCGGCTTGACCCTCGATATTTTCAGGAAGCGAAAGCCGCCTTCCAGTGGCAAGCTGAAGCCGACCGAAGTGACGATGGCGTGATTGTCTTCGCGTCTTGCCAGGAAGGTTTCGATCGGCACCTCGCCGTCATCGGTGCCGACGGTTGCGCCCAGTGCCAGCAGCGCGACGGTGAAATCGCCATAGGGCGCCGGGGCGAAGAGATTGCCGCCGATGGTCGCCATGTTGCGGATCGCCGGGCCGCCGACGGCGCGCGCCGCGCGGGCAAGGGAAGACAGATCCGGGTGACGGGCGATCGCCGCCATGGTCACCGAAGCGCCGATGCGGACCTCCCTGCCGGAAACAGTGATGGCCGACAGCGCCGGTTCGGTCGACCTGATGAGGCCGGAGACCGAAACGTCGCCTTCATTGGCGGCGCGCACGACCAGCGTGCCGCCGCCGAGATAGCGGGTGCCGGCGGCTTTCAGCGCCGCACTGGCGTCCTTGACCGTCGAGAAAGTCTGCAGTGCAAGCGCCATGGAACTGTCCTTTTTATGAGCCCATTCAGCTCAACCCTGGCCGGCGAAATGGGTCTTAAGGGCGTTAAAGCCGCCCTGGAAGACGTTGGCGCCCATGCCTTCGGCCAATTTGTCAGCTTCCTCGGGAGCCGCGTCGAAGCTTGCGGTCCATTCGGCATAGGTGCGGTCGCCATCGGTCACCCGGCGCAGCTGCAGCGTCGCCTTGTGGTTGGTCAGCGGTTGCGGCGTCTCCAGGATGGAGTAGCTGACGAGGAAATTGTCGTCGGAGAAGTCGAGCAGCTTCTCGCGGATGCGAGCGCCGCTGGCGAGCTGGAAATTGCGCACGCAGCCGACTGCGCTGGTGTCCTTGCCGTCCTCGATATGGCTCTCGACCATGCGCGGGTGCCAGCTCGGCAACCCATTGAAATCGCGTATGCGCGCCCAGACCTTTTCGACCGGTGCGTCGATGACGCTGGAGACGGTGACTTTCGCCATATGATCATTTCCTTGCAATAGCTGTGTCGCGAGGGTAGGGCGGCGAGCCCGGCAGCACTTATCAATGCGTCTTGAGCGCCTATCAATAAGTCTGAAAAAACTGGCACGCTGAAAAAACGGCAGCCTGAAAAAAACGGGCAGTCTGAAAACGGGCAGTCTGAAAATGGCTCAGGAGATGGCTCGCGCTGCCTCGCGATAGAGTGTCGGCGGAACGCCGACATGGTCGCGGAAGAATCGCGAGAAATTGCCCTGCGTGGTGAAGCCGAGATTGCAGGCGACCGAGATCAATGGTTCCTGCGACCACTGCAACTGCCGCACCGCTTCCTCCATGCGCAGCGTGTTCCAGTAGACATTGGGCGTCAGATTGGTCTGCTCCTTGAACAGCGCGAAGAAATGCGGCCGCGACAGGCCGACGCTGCGCGCCACCTCGTCGAAGCAGATGCGTTCGCAGACATTGGCCTTCATCAGCTGGATCGCCTTGCGGACACGAAAATCCTGCACGCTGTGGACGCGGGCGCGCGCCACTTGTGGCGCCGAGGCGTCGGCGGCGTCGAGCACGCTGTCGATGAAGCGCTCGATCTCGTAATTGGCGATGTCGTCGATGCTCTCATTGTCGCTGAGATGGTCGAGAAGATTGGCTGCCGCCTTGTGCAGCCACGGCTCCAGCGTGATCGCCGGTGCCGAAAACAGCGGCGCGGTCGACCGCAGGTCGCGGCGCCGGCGTGCCCAGTCCGGATCGATGTAGAAGGCGAGGAACAGGCCGGGCCGGCCGTCGCGGGATAAAGCGTGGCTGTGCGGCTGGAAGGAATTGATGCCAGCGGCGGTGCCGGGCCCAAGCCGCACCGTCTCGCGGCCGATGGTCATCTCGCCGGCCGTGCCTTCCAGCCAGATGATGATATGCGCCTCGACATGGGCATGGGTGACGAAGTCGCTGGCGACGTTCAGGACAGAAACATGTCCGAACCGGCCCCAGTAGAGCCTGATCGCTTCCGTCATGGGTATATCCTCCCGCAGGCGACTGGCCTCCCTTCGCCTGCAATCGGGATAGTGCTGCTCAGTCCGGGTCCGCGTCAAGGCGCATGTGCGCGCCTGGCGCACGCCAGGCGGCGCGCCGGCCGATTTTCAGACTGAGCGATAGCAACGACAACGAATTGCGCGTGACCGCGGCCTATTCGTTGCGCCGGAAATTGCGGAGCCGGTCGAACAGGACCGCCATCAGAATGGCACCGCCGATGAACACCCCCTGCCAGAAGGCGTTGATGCCGAGCAGGCCAAGGCTGTTGCGGATCACTTCGATCAGCGCCGCGCCGACGACGGCGCCAAAGGCCGTGCCCATGCCGCCGGCCAGGTTGGCGCCGCCGATGACGGTGGCGGCGATGACCTGAAGCTCCATGCCGTTGCCGAGATTGGTGGTGACTGCGCCCAGCCAGCCGGTCTGGATGATGCCGGCAAGGCCCGCTGCCAGCGCCGAGATCATGTAGACAGCGACCTTGATCTGGCGCACCGGAACGCCGGTCAGCGTCGCCGCATGCTCGTTGCCGCCGATGGCGAAGATGTGCCGGCCGAATTTCGTCCAGCGCAGGACGAAGCCGGTGATCAGCGCCAGCACGATCATGTAGAGCACCGGATTGGCGATGCCGAACACAAAGGCGCCGCCGCCCAGCGCCAGAAGCTTGTCGTGGTCGGGCCCGAACTGGAAGACGACGGTGTTGTTGGAGGCGACCATGGCCAGGCTGCGCGCGATCGACAGCATGCCGAGCGTCACCACGAAGGGCGGAAACCCGAGATAGGCGATCAGGATGCCGTTGAAGGCGCCGATGATCAGCGCCGTCGCGATCGCAGCGGCAATGCCGACCTCGATGCCGTAGCCGGCATGCATGGTCACGGCGAGCACCATCGAACACAGGCAAAGCACCGAGCCGACCGACAGGTCGATGCCGCCGGTGATGATGACGAAGGTCATGCCGAGCGCGACGATGGCGACGAAGGTGATGTTGCGGGTGATGTTGTAGAGGTTCTTCGTCGTGGCGAAGGAATCGGTGGCGACGGACAGGAACAGGCAGGCGAGGATGACCGCGATCACCACCCAGAAGGTCTGGCTGGCAAACACCCTGGTCAGCAAAGTGTGCTGTTTCTGCGCGATCGTCTGGTCAAGAGTTACTGCCATCGTCGACCTTTATCTGCTTGCGTGGTGAAACCGGCTGGCATCAAACCTGTTCGATGGCGCCGGTGATGAGCCCGGTGACTTCCTCGGGCGAACTCGACGCGATCGTCTTGTCGGCGACCTTGCGGCCGCGCCGCATGACGATGACGCGGTCGGCAACGTCAAAGACGTCGGGCATGCGGTGGCTGATCAGCACGACGGCAATGCCCTGGTCGCGCAAATGGCGGATCAGGTTCAGCACCTCGGCGACCTGCCGGACCGAGATCGCCGCCGTCGGCTCGTCCATCAACACGATCTTGGCCTGCGAAAGCATGGTGCGGGCGATCGCCACCGCCTGGCGCTGGCCGCCCGACATCTGCTTGACCAGATCGCGCGGGCGGGTTTCGGATTTCAGCACGGCAAAGATCTGGCCGGCGCGCTTGTACATGGCGGCGTAGTCGAGGATGCGAAACGGCCCGACGCCGCGGCGCAGCTCGCGGCCGAGATAGACATTGGCGGCGGCCGTCAGATTGTTGCACAACGCCAGATCCTGATGGACGATCTCGATGCCGTGCTGGCGCGCCTCCACCGGCTTGTGCAGGATCAGCTCCTTGCCGTCCATCTGCATCGTGCCATGGCTTGGGCGGAAGTTGCCGGCGATCATCTTGACCAGCGTCGACTTGCCGGCGCCGTTGTCGCCCATCAGCCCGACCACCTGTCCGGCCTCGATCGACAGCGAAACGTCGTTGACGGCCTGGATGGCGCCAAAATGTTTTGAGATGTTGGCGAGTTCGAGAACCGGCACCAGTCTGCTTCCTCCGTGCTTTCGGCCTGCGGTCCTGCCGCGGCCTCGCTCTTCCCAGCTCCTCCCGGGAACCGCGCTTTCGCCCATTTACGCATATGCCCCCCTGCCGTCAACAGCGGCTTCTTTCGAAAAATCCGTTTTGTAGGACAAATAGCAATTGACGTCCGTCGCAAGCCGATATTAGCTAGGCGTCGGAGGAGATTATGCCGATCTCCTGCTCCGGCTCGCCGGGGCTGAGCAGGCGGAGGTTTATCGGTCGAGGATCTGGCAGCGTCCCTATCGCGCTGGTCTGCAACCGCATCTGGAAATTCTTATCGGCCCGGCTTGACGACACGAGCGCTCGCGAAACGAACCTCTGTCATCGCGCATCCGGGCTGGTCTGTGTGGCGGGCACGCCGTGTCCGTCTGTTTCAAGGGAGGACTGAAATGAGGAAGTCACTATTGCTCGCTGCCGTCGCCATGCTGGCGCTGGGCGCCGGGCCGGCTTTGGCCAAGAAACAGCTCGTCATCGTGGTGAAGGGGCTCGACAATCCGTTCTTCGAGGCCATCAACCAGGGTTGCCAGAAATGGAACAAGGAAAACGCCGACTCGGAGTATGAGTGCTTCTACACCGGTCCGGCATCGACCTCGGACGAAGCCGGCGAAGCCCAGATCGTCCAGGACATGCTGAGCAAGCCGGACACGGTGGCGATGGCGATTTCGCCGTCCAACGCACCGCTGATCGCGCAGACGATCAAAAGCGCCAATCCGTCGATCCCGATCATGACGCTCGACGCCGACCTCAGCAAGGAAGATGCGGCGCTGCGCAAGACCTATCTCGGCACCGACAACTACCTGATGGGCTACAAGATCGGCGAGTACATCAAGAAGGCCAAGCCCGACGGCGGCAAGATCTGCACCATCCAGGGCAATCCCGCGGCCGACAACATCCTGCGCCGCGCCCAGGGCATGCGTGACGCGCTTACAGGCCAGAAGGATCTCCCGGCGCTCGCCGGCGAGGGCGGCTGGACCGAGGTCGCCGGCTGCCCGGTGTTCACCAATGACGACGGTGCCAAGGGCGTGCAGGCGATGACCGATATCCTCGCCGCCAATCCCGATCTCGACGCCTTCGGCATCATGGGCGGCTGGCCGCTGTTCGGTGCGCCGCAGCCCTATCGCGACCTGTTCAAGCCGATGGCCGACAAGATCGCCAAGAACGAGTTCGTCATCGGCGCCGCCGATACGATCGGTGAGGAAGTGGCCATTGCCAAGGAGGGCTTGGTGACCGCATTGGTCGGCCAGCGGCCGTTCGAGATGGGCTACAAGGCGCCCTCGGTGATGATCGACCTGGTCGAAGGCAAGCCTGTCGCCGATCCGGTCTTCACCGGTCTCGACGAGTGCACCAAGGATACGGTCGATACCTGCATCCAGAAGTAGGTTCGCAGTTTTCGGGGCGTCCGCTCGACGGGCGCCCCGTCACGCCGGTTCACGAAAATCTACGAGGTGACGTGGCTGGGGCGAACCGCTCCTGCTTTGCCGCGCCTTGAGTTCAGCCTGTGCCGGGGAACATGGATGTCGGACGCCAGATCGAAAAAGCGACTTACCACGGTCAAGGGACGGGCTACGGTCAAGGCACGGGTCACGGTCAAGGCACGGGCCCAAGTCAAGCCGCCGGCCGTCCGTCCAACCGGCGCCCGCCGGACCGACGCGGCGCTGATCCCCGGATCGAGCGTGCATGCGTCGCTGGCCAACGAGATCGGCCTCAGGATCGTGCGCGGCGATTATCCGCCGGGAACCATCCTTCCCAACGAGGCCAAATGGTCCGAGACTTTCGACGTCAGCCGCTCGGCGGTGCGCGAAGCGATAAAAATGCTGATGGCCAAGAGCCTGCTGGCCTCACGCCCCAAGATCGGCAGCTGGGTCGAGCCGAAAGAGCGCTGGAACCTGCTCGATCGCGACGTGCTCGCCTGGTATGCGACAGCGCCCGATCGCGAAATGTTCCTGCGCACTGTCCAGGAATTCCGTCACATCATCGAGCCGGAAGCCAGCGCTTTTGCGGCGATCCGGCGCAGCGACGAGCAGATGGCCGAGATCAGCCAGGCCTGCCGGGAGATGGGCGAGGCGGCGACATTGCCGGAGCGCACCCGCGCCGACACGCGTTTTCACCTGGCTATCCTGCGCGCCTCGGGCAATGACCTCCTGGTGCCGCTCGGCGTGCTGATCGAATCGGCGCTCGATCATCTCTTCGTTTTCGTCACGCGCGAAACCAGCGACCAGCCTCGGGCGCAGGCGCTGCATGAGGCGATCGAGAAGAACATCCGCCTCCGGCGGCCGGCGGCAGCCCGCACCGCGGTGCACCGACTGCTCGCCAACACCGACGAGGTTATCGGGCGGTCGCGGCGGTAAGGTCAAACGCAATCGCTCTGAACGGCCAGGGAGCGGCGACTTGGAAGACTCACGTCGGGCCTGAAACCCCATATGCTTCGTTGACCTCCTCAGAGCGAGGAACGAACCCATTTGCCAGCACTCTTGCTGAGGAGTATCCTTTTGCGCAAAGCTGGCGGTGAGTGTCGGTTGAGAGGGGGAGCATGGCCAGACTTGTCGCACTCTACAAGACTCCGAAAGACGTGGTCGCCTTCGACCGTTACTATGTTTCGACCCACATTCCTCTGGCCAAAGCCATTCCCGGCTTGAGGAAATACGAAATCAGTGATGGCGGCGTCCATTCACCGGGTGGGGCCTCAGGCTATCATCTTGTTGCTACGCTCTACTTCGATTCCGTTGCGGATATTCAAGCGGCCTTAGCGTCCCCCGAGGGTCGGGCCACGGCGGCTGATCTTGGCAATTTTGCAGATGGCGGAGTGGAGCTAATGCTCTTTGAGACTAGGGAAGTCTGAACCTCGCACAACCCGTCCCCAGCAAAGTTTCAACCGAATTTCGGTTGTCGTTCCGCTGTTCGTCATGGGCTCAGTTGCGCCATGACCATTCATTCGCGCCGCCCTGGACGAACGGCAACTCATGGCGGGCCACACACCCGGGCATATGTCGGTGTTAGTGGCGTCGGGCGGCGTTACGATGTTGATCACAGGCGATGCCCTCGCCAATATCCACTTCGCGTTCGATCACCCGGATTGGCAGATGATTTGGGGCCATGATCGCGAACTCGGCATCAAGACGCGCAAATCCCTGCTGGGCCGCGCGGCTCACGATCGGCTTCTCGTTACCGGCTACCACTATCCGGTCCCGGGCGTCGGCCATGTCGTGAAGGAGGGCGATGGCTTTCGCTGCCTGCCGGCGGACTGGGTCTGGGATAGAGAAACCTGACCTGTTTGCGTTTCCTGGGCGATCTGCTGTCGGCGGATGTCACGCCTAAACGTCGATTGACACGGATCGCGGTTCTCAACGACGTCCCGTGGAAAAGCCACTGTCACCAACCGATCCGCCATCAAGTGGCCGTCAAGGCGGGACTGGAAATCCGCTGGGGCGCGTGAGCCATCGAAGAGGGCTTCTGAAGCATTGATGGCGTTTTCCGAGCGCCCACTTGGTGTATTAGATGTCGGATGTCATCTGCAGTATGACCGTAGATTGCCATGATCGTCAGGATGATCGGCTCGCTCAGGAGATCGTCAAGCGTAGGTTCACACTCTCGCGTCATGGGTCGCCTCAAAATTCTTGTTTATTCCCGCACCTTCTCCTCGAACGATGACAGTGAGACGGCGTTCGGGAAATTCCTCAAAAAGAGGTAGTCTGCATCGTCATTGTCGACGACTGATATGGGTGCAGGTTGCCGCCATCGTTACGCGCGAAACCAGCGACCAGCCTCGGGCGCAGGCGCTGCATGAGGCAATCGAGAAGAACATCCGTCTCCGGCGTCCGGCGGCTGCAAGGAGTGCCGTGCACAGGCTGCTCGCCAATACTGACGAGTTATCGGGCGGTCGCGGCGGTGATTTATACCGCAGAGTCGGCGCTGCCCCTCACCCTTACCCTCTCCCCGTGAAGAACGGGGAGAGGGGACGCCAGCGCTGGAGCTTGTCCCTTCTCCCCGTTTTCACGGGGAGAAGGTGGCGGCAGCCGGATGAGGGGCAGCGCCAACTTTGATCAGATAGAGCGAGCCGATCGCCTCAAATCGTCTGCTTCTCCCCATCCTTCGTCGGCGTCAAATCGACGCCGTTGACCTTGCCGATATGCGTCGCCAGCATCGGCACATACTGATCGGCGGGCCCAGCGGCGAATGCGCCGGCGAAGGCGTTCTTGGTGGCATTGCCGAGCGGGTTGGCGATGCCGGCGGCACCGGCCATCGATTCGAGATAGGTGAGGTCCTTGAAAGCGTTGGCGATGGTGAATTTGTGCGCGTCACGGTCGCCTTCAAGCGTCCAGCGCATAAAAGTCTGGTAGAAGCCGCAATCCATGCGGCCGTTGCGGATGACGCTGTCGAAGCGCGGCGGCGAGATGCCGACCTTTTCGGCCAGCGCCAGCGCCTCGGAATAGATCGCCGCATAGCCCAGCGAGATGAAATTATTGAGCAGCTTCATACGGTGGCCGTCGCCGGTGTCACCGATATGGACGATACGTCCGGCCCAGGTGTCGAGCACTGGCTTCAGCCGGGCAAAGACCGCGTCGGATGCACCGACCATGGCGTCCAGCGTGCCTTCCCAGGCCTCCTTCGGCGTGCGGCTGAGCGGGGCATCGACATAGTCGACGCCGATCGCCTTGAGTTCGGCGGCAAGCGCCACCGTCGAAGTGGGATCCGAAGTCGAGCAATCGACGACCACCGAACCCTGCTTCAGGCCCTCCTTGAGGCCGCCCGGCCCGCGGATGATGGCCTCGACCTCGCGCGAGCCGGTGACGCAGATGAAGACGATATCGGATGCCGCTGCCACCTCGCGCGAGGTCGCGGCTTCCTTCGCGCCCCGGCCGAGCATGTCTTGCGCCGGCGCGCGGTTCTTGCGGCCGAGAAACGTCAGGGAATAGCCCTTGTCGACGATGTTCTTCGCGATCCCGTGTCCCATCAGGCCCAGTCCGATGAAGCCGATCTTTTCGCTCGCGGCGGTGGTGTTCATGGCGTGTAATCCTGTGTTGCGGTCTCGATGACGGCGCTGCACTTCGACAGGCGAATTGTTGAAGCGGGTTTTCGCCGCAGGCGGTTGGCAGGCGATTGCGGAATGCCATATTGTCTGACAATACACATGTATTCCAGGGAATGTGGAGAGCAAAATGACGAAGCGGATCATGTTCACCGGCGGCAGCGGCAAGGCGGGGCGTCATGTCGTGCAGTATCTGGTCGAGCAGGGCTGCCAGGTGCTCAACATCGACACCAAGCCGCTCGACAATCCCAAGGTGCGCACCTTGATCACCGACATCACCGACAGCGGGCAGGTGTTCAATGCGCTGTCGAGCTATATCGGCCTGCATGAATTCGACCCGTCGCTGCGCGCGCAGCCGGTCGATGCCGTGGTGCACTTCGCGGCGATCCCGCGCATCATGATCACGCCCGACAACGAGGTGTTCCGCATCAACGCGCTCGGCACCTACAATGTCATCGAGGCGGCGGTGAAACTCGGCATCCGCAAGGTGGTGATCGCCTCCAGCGAGACGACCTATGGGCTGGTTTTTGCCAACGAGCCGCGCGACCCGACACATTTCCCGCTCGACGAGGACTACGACGTCGATCCAATGGACAGTTATGCGCTGTCGAAGATCGTCAACGAGAAGACGGCGCGCGCCTTCGCGCTGCGCAGCGGCATCGACATCTACGCCTTGCGCATCGGCAACGTCATCGAGCCGAATGAATATTCGCTGTTCCCGAAATGGTTCGCCGATCCAGGTTTCCGCAAGCGGATCGCCTGGAGCTATATCGACGCGCGCGATCTCGGCCAGATCACCCTGCGCGCCATCGAGACGGACGGGCTCGGCTATCAGGTGTTCAACGCCGCCAATGACGACACCTCGTCCGACCTGCCGACGGCCGAACTGTTGAAGCGGTTCTATCCCGGCGTGCCGGTCAAGGGCGAGCTCGGCGAATACGAGACGCTGCTTTCGAACCGCAAGGCGCGGGATATGCTCGGCTTCCGCCCGGAACACAGCTGGCGGAAATACGTCAAGACGGCATGACGAGGCCGATGCATCCCGGCTGATCTGTGCACAGAAGCAGGCTTTGCCGCCCGAGGCTTGTCCGGTGCTTGACAGCTTTCGCAATCCGGACTTTGTGAACGCATGCGGGACGGCAAGCCGAATAAGCGAAAAACACCGGCCAGGGCGGCGTCGGCCGAGCGCCCGGCTGCCGTTCGCCGTGCCGATACGGCGCGCATGCCTGGGGCGAGCGTGCATGCGTCGCTGGCCAACGAAATCGGTCTCAGGATCGTCCGCGGCGACTATCCGCCGGGAACCATCCTGCCCAACGAGGCCAAATGGTCCGAGACTTTCGACGTCAGCCGCTCGGCGGTGCGCGAAGCGATAAAAATGCTGATGGCCAAGAGCCTTTTGGCGTCGCGTCCAAAGATCGGCAGCTGGGTCGAGCCGAAAGAGCGCTGGAACCTGCTCGATCGCGACGTGCTGGCCTGGTACGCGACCTCGCCCGACCGCGAGGTGTTCCTGAAAACGGTGCAGGAGTTCCGCCACATCATCGAGCCGGAAGCGACCGCCTTTGCCGCGATGCGGCGCACAGACGAGCAGATGGCCGAGATCAGCCGGGCCTGCCGGGAGATGGGCGCGGCGGCGACGCTGCAGGAGCGCACCCGCGCCGACACGCGGTTTCACCTGGCGATCCTGCGCGCCTCCGGTAACGACCTCCTGGTGCCGCTCGGCGTGCTGATCGAATCGGCGTTCGATCATCTGTTCGCCTATACGACGCGGGAACTGGACGATCTGCAGCACGCGCAGAAGCTGCACGAGGCGATCGAAAGGAACATCCGCCTGCAGCGGCCGGATGCGGCACGCAACGCGGTGCGCAAGCTGTTGGCCAATACAGATAGCGTCATCAAGTCGCGCTGATATAGCGCGGGACCACTGCAGCGCTTCATCTTCTTTCTCCACCGCCCGCAATTTCGCCGTTCGCAATCTCCCCGTTCGCGATCGCCGCCGGGCCACAGCCGCCAATCTCCAAGATTTGAGATTAGCCGCAGGGTCCCATGCCTTCGTCATCCTGGGGCGAAGCAAGGAGCGAAGCGACGCCGCGCAGACCCCAGGATCCATGCCGTTACCTTGGAGCACTGCTGCGGTGCAGGACCTTTGATCGCGGAGGGACAGCGCCCCCCTCTGTCCTGCCGGACATCTCCCCCACAAGGAGGGAGATTGGCTTCATCACTGATTCCGCCAATCACCAACCTTGCGGACGCTGTCCGCGAAGCTGCCGATCTCCCCCAAGTGGGGGAGATGTCGAGTCTTGGCAAAGAGGGCAGGACAGAGGGGGGCGCGAAGGATCGCTACAGAGCGCTTTTATTCTGAGCCGTTGCATTCTTCGGCGGCTGTCACGGAATGGCTCCCAGGGTCTGCGCCGCGTCGCTTCGCTCCTTGCTCAGTGTTCTCTCGGGCGGCGAAACGCGGCGCGCAGTTCGTCCTTGGCGTCCTCCAGCACTTTCTTCTGCTTGGCCGGCAGGTTCGTGCCGGCGCGGTTGATGTAGAAATTCAGCATCGACATGGCGGACTGGAACGGCTCGGCCTTGCGCCGGTCGCTGTGCTCGGCCGATCGCTTCAGCGAGGCTGCGATCTTCTTGGGGTCGTGGGATTCGAAGATATGTTCCTCGAGGTCCAGCGCATCACTGTGCTCGGTGACCTCGGCCGACCATTTCCTTTTCGCGGTCATGACAAGCTCCTTCTCCCTTCTATTGGCCTATTGGCAAGTTTGATGAAAAACTCCGGGACGGCGGCCACCGTTCCACTGCAGCTCAAAATCCCTGGAGCCACGCAATTGGGCGATGTGGCGCTGCACGGCGCCGCCAATGTGCCGATAGTGGTGTCGAACCCGTCGACTTGCGCACCGCGGACAGGAAACGCCTTGACCACAACCGCCTCCAGCCAGGCAAGCAGCCCCGGCATAGACAGCGCCTATGCCTGGCTGCGGCTCGGCATCTCGATGCTGCTGGCGACGATCGGCGGTGTCGGCATGTGGGCGGTGGTCGTGGTGCTGCCCGCCATGCAGGCCGAATTCGGCATCGATCGCGCCGCCGCTTCGACGCCCTATACCGCGACCATGATTGGCTTCGCCGTCGGCAATGTGCTGGTCGGCCGCGCCATCGACCGCATCGGCTACTGGATACCGGCGCTCATTGCCTCGGTGACGCTCGGTATAGGGTTCCTGCTGGCGTCGCTGACCACTTCGATCCTGCAGTTCACCCTTGTCCAGGGGCTTTTGATCGGCGTCGGCACGTCGGCGATTTTCGGGCCGCTGATCGCCGACATCTCGCACTGGTTCAACCGCCGCCGCGGCGTCGCGGTGACGGCTGCCGCCGCCGGCAGCTATCTCGCCGGGGTGATCTGGCCGTTGGCAATGCCCTACGTCATGCAGAGCGAGGGCTGGCGCTTCACCTATGCCGCGATCGGCGTCGTCTGCCTCGCCTCCATGCTGCCGCTGATCCTGCTGCTCAGGCGCGGCGCACCACATCCCGCTCCCGGTTCACCCGGCAGCCGGCCGGTCCAGCCGATCTCGCTGTCACCGGCAGCGCTGCAGGTGCTGCTCGTCGTCGCCGGCCTTGGCTGCTGCGTGGCGATGTCGATGCCGCAGGTCCATATCGTCGCCTATTGCATGGATCTCGGCTACGGCGTGGCGCGAGGCGCCGACATGCTGTCGATCATGATGGCGGCGGGCGTCGTCAGCCGGCTGGCGTCCGGCTTCCTCGCCGATCGCATCGGCGGCGTGAGAACCCTGCTGATCGGCTCGGTGCTGCAAGCCCTGTCGCTGTTGTTCTACATCCCCTTCGACGGGCTCGCGTCGCTTTACGTCGTCTCGCTGGTCTTCGGCCTGTCGCAGGGCGGCATCGTGCCTTGCTATGCCATCATCGTGCGCGAATACATGCCCGCCAAAGAGGCCGGCCAGCGCGTCGGCATCGTAATCATGGCAACGATCTTCGGCATGGCAATCGGCGGCTGGATGTCGGGCTGGATCTACGATCTGACCGGCTCCTACGCCGCCGCGTTCCTCAATGGCATCGCCTGGAACCTGCTGAACATAGCGGCCATGGTGCTGGTGCTGTGGAAGGCACGGCGCAGCGCCGCGGCGATGGCCTGAGCACTGACCCCGCTGGCCAGAGCGATGGCAGCGACAGGGGGTAGGCCCCCGTGACGCGAGCCCGGTCCAGGTTCCTGCTTGACGGACACATATCTCGGCGGTTATTGGTTTCCAATAGCCAGAGAGTTATCGATCGCCATGTCACAGCCCCACGAGATCCTCTTCAAAACGCTTGCCGATCGGACGCGACGGGCCATCTTCGAGCGGCTGTGTCGCGACGGAGACCAAACCGTCGCGGCCCTGACCGCTCGGGCCGGGGTCTCGCAACCGGCCGTGTCAAAGCATCTTGGGGTGCTGAAGCAGGCCGGGTTGGTGCGCGATCGCCACGAAGGCCGCAACACGCACTATAGCGCGGAACTCGGCGCCCTGGCGCCGCTGATCGACTGGACAAACCAAATGGCTGGGTTCTGGCAAAGCCGGTTCGACAACCTCGAAGATCTGCTCAAAAGGATGGACCAATGACCAATACCGAGACCGAAACGCGCGCCGTCATTGTTGAACGGGAGGTTGCTTTTCCGCCGGAAAAGATCTGGCGCGCGCTCACCCAATCAGATTTGATCGAGGAGTGGCTGATGAAGAACGATTTCAAGCCAGACGAGGGGCACCGTTTCAATCTGAGCGCGGACTGGGGGACGGTCGACTGTCAGGTCCAGGCAGTCGAGCCCAGCAAGACGCTGTCTTACACGTGGGATACCAAGGATCTCAGAAGTGTCGTCACGTGGACGCTCACCCCTACGAGCACGGGGACCCATCTGCGCATGGAGCAGTTGGGCTTCCGGCCGGATCAGCAGCAGTACTATCAGGGCGCCCAACACGGATGGCAGCGGTTCTTTGCGAAGCTGGAGCAGGTCCTGGCGCGAATAGAATAGGCGTGCCGGCGCCATAGGCATCTGCGGGCGAAACGCAATGCCCAACAAGACGTCCGTCAACGAAACAAGGTAGCAAAAAAGGCGCCAAGCGGGTCGTGCGGCTCGTCTTCAGAGGAGGTCCCAAATGAACTGGAACACGTGGATCCGGCAATTCCACCGCTGGCTGTCGATCATTTTTACGGCGGTCGTCGCTGCCATCTTCATCACCTTGGGCGTAGGTGTCGAGCCGGCCTATTGGGTATATCTCATGCCGCTGATCCCGCTCGGCTTGCTCATCCTCAGCGGTCTCTATCTGTTCGCGTTGCCCTATGCCACGAACTGGCGCAGCGGACGACGCACGGCGTAGAAGACTGAGCACGGTGGACGACAAGACGCCCGCTCACCACCCACAGCCGAAATTCAAACAGTGGCGCTACCCGAGTTCGGGTAGCGTCCTGCCCGGTTTGCTTGACAATGGGGAAAGGCTGCGCGACGCCAGACGGGTGTGGCAAGTCGGGTGCGGCAAAGTCGGATTGGCATGGCGACAGTGGCAAAGACGCTGAACAGCATTTCGCGGTCGCGCTTCGGCGAGGGCGCCGCGTTCGGGACCAGGCTATGACCAAACCGCGCTCGCGCCGTGGCGGCGGCCGTCCGACGATCGCCGATGTCGCGCGCAAGGCCGGCGTCGGCGCCATTACCGTCTCCCGTGCCTTGCGCGAGCCGGAGCGCGTTTCGGAGGATCTGCGCCGCCAGATCCAGGCTGCTGTCGATGAGCTCGGCTATCTGCCCGATCCGAATGCGCGAGCATTGGCTTCGGCGCGCGCCGAGGTCTTTGGCGTGCTGGTGCCGTCGCTCACCAACAGCGTCTTTGCCGAAGTGCTGCGCGGCATCTATGACAGCCTGTCCGACAGCTCCTACCGCATCCAGTTCGGCAACACCCATTATTCCGGCCTCGAGGAGGAACGGCTGCTGCAGGTGTTCGGCCCGCAGCGCCCGGCGGCGCTGATCGTGGCGGGCATCGACCAGACGCCAGTTTCGCGAAGACTGCTCGAGACGGCCGGCTGCCCGGTGGTGCAGGTCATGGAGACCGGCCCCGATCCGGTCGACATGATGGTCGGCTTCTCGCATTTCGATGGCGGCAGGGCGGCGACTGAGCACATGATCGAAATGGGCTATCGCTGCATCGGCTTCATCGGCGCGCGCATGGACCCGCGCTCGCAGCGGCGTCTGGCCGGCTATCGCGCGGCGATGGAGGCGGCCGGCCTGTTCAACTCGCGGCTTGTCACCACCACGCCGGTGCCGTCCAGCGTGACGCTCGGGCGCGAATTGTTTCGCGACGCGCTGGCCAAGATGCCGACGCTGGACGGGATTTTCTGCAACAACGACGACATCGCGCTCGGCGCGCTGTTCGAGTGCCACCGCGCCTCGATTGCCGTGCCGAAGACGATCGGCATCACAGGCTTCAACGATCTCGACATGATGGAAGTGGCTTTCCCCTCGGTCACCAGCGTCCGGACGCCTCGCTACGAGATCGGCCGGCTGTCGGTCGCCATGGCGCTCGCGGCGATTGCAGGCAAGCGGCCGCAACAACCGGTCGTAGACCTTGGCTTCGAACTCAAGCGCCGTGAGAGCACTGCCCGCTGAAAGCGCTTGCAGGCATCGCCAAATGCCGCTTTACTCTACGTCATGGTAGCGCTACCAGTTATATCCAGGCGAAAGCTCGCGAAACAGCGAAAGTCTGTTTATTATATATAAGCGACAGCTGATGCTTGTTTATTATGTATAATATGATAGTTTTTATTCCGGTTTACTGAGCCACGAGGGAGGAGATCGGGTTGGCATTCGGCCACCCTGAAAGCGCGACGGCAAGGCAGGAGGTGCCGAGCCAGGCACGCGAGACGCGTAAGAACAATCAGAAACTGCAACTGGGAGGAATATCGATGATCAAGTCACTCGTAGGTGGCGTCGTCGCCGCCACTGCATTCGTCATGCTGAGTTCGTCGGCGCTCGCCGAACCGGAAATCGTCGCAGGCCCATCCGCCGAGCCGGAATGCTTCGCGCCATGGGCCGCCGACACGCAGTTCTTCAAGTTCCCCAAGAAGGAAGGCCCGTACCGCATCGCGCTCGCCAATGGCTACATCGCCAACACCTGGCGCATCCAGATGGTGCAGACGGCAAAAGCCTATGCGGCGCAGCCGGAAGTCGCGGCCAAGCTCAAGGAATTCAAGGTCGTCTCGACCGGCGAAGACGTGCCGGCGCAGATTTCGGCGATCAATAATTTCATCGATTCCGGCTATGACGCGATCGTTGTCAACGCGCAGAATCCGACGGCGTTCGGTCCGGTCATCAAGCGCGCCAAGCAAGCCGGCGTGGTGCTGGTCGCCTTCGACAACATCCTCGACACCAAGGACGCCATCAACGTCAACGTCGACCAGAAAGGCCTTGGCGAATTGTGGGCCAACTGGCTGATCAAGCATATCCCCAATGGCGGCAAGCTCCTCGAGGTGCGCGGCGTTGCCGGCACGTCGGTCGACACCGACCGCCACAACGGCATCCATGAGGCCCTCGACGCTTCAGGCAAGAAGTGGGAGGTCACCGAAGTCGTCGGCAAATGGGACGACGGCGTCGCGCAAAAGGCTACGGCCGACGCGATCGCCACCAACGGTCCCTTCGACGGCGTCACCGGGCAGGGTGGCGACACCGGCATCGTTCAGGCGATGATCGACGCCAAGCATCCGTTCGTGCCGTTCGGCGGCGAAACGGAGAATGGCTTTCGCAAATTCTGCGCCAAATTCGCCTCAGAAGGGCTGAAATGCTCGTCGGCCGGAACCGGACCCGCCCAGGTGGCGGTCGCCATCAAGACGGCGATCGCCGCGCTCGAAGGCCAGGTCGTCCCGCAGGCGGTGAAGCTGCCGCTGGCGATCGTCGAGGATCCGAACTTCAAGGAGGGCGAGGACTATTTCCCCGACCAGTCCGACAATTTCTTCGTCGGCAATTCCTTCCCCACCTGCGGCATCAATTTCACCGCGCAGGAAATCATGGGCCAGAGCAAGGAAAATCAGTAGGCTGATCGCTCGGCGCCCCGGGTTATTCCGCGGCGCCGGTCCCGGTGAACAAGCGCCTTGGGAGGGGCCGATGGACGGTGCGGTTCCGCTCTTCCGCATGGAGGGCATATCCAAGCGCTATGGCGGTGTGCGGGCGCTGGAAAAGGCCGAGCTTTCGGTCACGCCAGGCAGCATCCACGCCATCCTCGGCGAAAACGGCGCCGGCAAATCGACGCTGATCAAGGTCATGGCCGGCGTCGTCGCGCCTGACGAAGGCCGCATGATGCTGGACGGAAGCGAGGTGAGCTTCGCGTCGCCGGCCGCGGCCAACCAGGCCGGCATCGTCTGCATCTTCCAGGAATTGTCGCTCGTCCCCGAACTCAGCGTCGCCGACAACATCGTCATTTCCGATCCGCCCACACGGTTCGGCATGATCGACCGCAAGGCGCAGCGGCGCATCGCGGAAGAAGCCCTGGCGCGTGCAGGCGCCGCCGACATCCACCCGCTGGCGCTGGTCAAGGACCTTCCGCTTTCAAGACGGCAGATGGTCGAGATCGCCAAAGCACTTGCCAGGAAGCCGCGCATCCTGATCCTCGACGAGGCGACCTCGGCGCTGACCGCGGCCGACGTCGCCAAGATTTTTGGCGTCTTGAAGCGGCTGCGCTCGGAAGGGTTGGCGCTGCTCTACATCTCGCATCGGATGAACGAGATCGCCGAACTGGCCGACCAGTGCACGGTGTTCCGCAACGGCCGCAACGTCGCCAGCTATGTTGCGGGCTCGAAGAGCGACAATGAAGTCGTCGAGCTGATGATCGGCCGCGAATACAGCCATATTTTCCCACCGAAGCCGGTGCGCGCCCCGGCTATAACCGCTCCGGTATTGGAGGCGCGAAAACTGTCGTGGACCGACCGGCTGGACAATATCTCGCTCACGGTCGGGGCGGGCGAAGTCGTCGGCCTCGGCGGCCTCGACGGCCAGGGCCAGCGCGAATTGCTGCTCGCCTTCTTCGGCGTGCTGCGCGGCCTCAGCGGCCAGATACTGATCGACGGCAAACCGGTGGCGATCGCCAGCCCGGCCAAGGCCCGCGGTGACCGGATCGGCATGGCGCTGATCCCGGAGGACCGCAAGACCGAAGGCCTGATGCTGCCGATGACGGTGCGCGAAAACCTCTCCTTTGCCGCACTCGACCGGTTATCCAGGGCCGGCATCATCGACCGTGCCGCCGAGCAGCGGCTGATCGACGACATGGTCGCCCTGCTGGCGATCAAGACGGCCGGCCTCGACATCCCGGTCGGCGCGCTGTCCGGCGGCAACCAGCAGAAGGTCGTCATCGCCAAATGGCTGATGCGGCAGCCGCGCATCATCCTGCTCAACGACCCGACGCGCGGCATCGACGTCGGCACCAAGCAGGAACTGTATCAGCTGATGCGCAAGCTTGCCGACCAGGGCGCGGCGATCCTGTTTTACTCGACCGACTATGACGAGCTGATCGGCTGCTGCGACCGGGTGCTGGTGCTCTATGACGGAGCGGTCAAGCGCGAGCTGGTCGGCGCCGAGATCACCGAGCGGGCGCTGATCGCCAGCGCGCTCAACATCCATGGCGAAGAGATGCCCGTTAGAGGCATGGCGAAGACGCCAGCCCGAGGAGCGGACGCGTGAAAGATTGGCGCTACTGGCTTGCGGAACAACGCGGAACGCTGCTGGCGTTCGGTATCTTCATCGTGATGTTCACGATCTACACCTCGAACCATCCGGCCGGCTTTACCGCCAATGTCGTGCAGACGGCTTCCAACAAAGGCGTGCTGCTTGCCTTCGTCGCCATGGCGCAGACGCTGGTGGTGATCACCGCCGGCATCGACCTTTCCGTCGGCATGATCTTTCTGCTGACCAACTGCCTGGCCTCGTGGCTGGTCATCGGCACCGGCATCGAGACCGCGTTCGGTGTCGTCGCGGTGCTCGGCACCGGACTGCTGTGCGGGGCGATCAACGGCGCCATCGTCATCTACGGACGGCTGCAGCCGATCGTCACCACCATCGCCACCGGCGCGGTCTATTTCGGCATCGCGCTGCTGCTGCGACCGTTCCCGGGCGGTTCGGTCAACGAGGATCTTGCCGACGCGCTGACCGGGCGGCTGTTCGGCGTGGTGCCGGCGAGCCTGGTGGTGCTGCTGGCCGTCGTGCTTGTCGTCTGGGTGCCGTTCAGCCGCTCCGTGCTTGGGCGCGCGGCCTATGCCGCAGGATCTTCGGAGATGGCAGCCTACATGTCCGGCGTGCCGATCCGCCGGGGAAAATTCGCCGCCTATGCGCTGGCCGGCCTGCTGGCCGCGATCGGCGGGCTGTTCCTGACCTTCTTCACCTATACGGGCGAGGCGGCCTATGCCAGCGGCAATGCCTATACGCTGTTCTCGATCGCCGCCGTGGTGCTCGGCGGCGTCTCATTGTTCGGCGGCAAGGGCAGCGCCATCGGCGCGATTTTTGGCGCGCTCGCCTTCCGCACCATCGGCGACCTGCTCTTCGTCTTCGATTTCGATCCGCTCTGGCAGCCGCTGTTCCAGGGCGTCATCCTGCTGATCGCCGTCAGCCTCGGCGCCTTCGCCCTGTTCAGGGTCCGCAACCGGCTGGAGTGGTTCCTGTGAGCGAAACGACCATCGCCGGCATCGCCGGCCGCATGCCGAAATTCATCCGCCGCGCCGACCCTGCGGTGCTGACCGCCTTTGCGTGCATCGTGCTGCTGCTGTTTGTCGGCAGCCTTTACTCGCGCAGCTTCCTGTCGCCGGAATATCTGCTGCAGCAGCTCAAGGTGGCGTCGTTTCTCGGCGTCATCGCCACCGGCATGATGCTGGTCATCCTGCTTGGCCAGATCGACCTGTCGGTGCCGTGGTCGGTGGCGACGGGCGCGATGATGGCCTGTGCGGCCGCCGCCTACGGCCCGCTCGGCGTGGCGCTGGCGATCCCGTTCGGCATTTTCTGCGGCGTCGCGATCGGCATCGTCAACGGCATTGGCGTCGCTTATCTGCGCATTCCCTCGATGATCATCACGCTCGCCACCAATGCCGTCGCGCAAGGGCTGATGGTGGTCTATACCGGCGGCTTCTCGCCGCAGGATTCGGCGACCCGGGCGATGCGCTATCTGGCGACCGGCTTTGCCATTCCGGGTGTGCCCAATGCCGTCGTCATCTGGGCGCTGATCGGCGCTGCGATGGTTTTCGTGCTGACCCGCACCGGCTTCGGCCGCACGGTCTACGGCATCGGCAACCGCGAGCGCGCCGCCTACCTCTCCGGCATCGACACGCGGCGCGTGGTGCTGATCGCCTTCGCCGTATCCGGCGGGCTCTCCGCCTTCGGCGGCGTGCTTCTGGCCGGTTATGCCTCCAAGGCGGCGCAGTCGATGGGCGACGCCTATCTGCTGCCGTCGATCGCTGCGGTGGTGCTTGGTGGCACCTCGATCCTCGGCGGCCGCGGCTCCTATCTCGGCACGGTCGCGGGCGTCATCCTGATCACGCTTTTGCAATCCATTCTTTCCGTCATGCAGATGCCGGAGGCGGGGCGGCAGATCATCTATGGCGTCGTCATCGTCGCCATGCTCCTGCTTTACGGCCGTGCGCCGGCCAGCCGCTGACCCGCATCGTGGACGAAAAGACAGCACAAATGCAGAGCGATTGCATTCGGCCCGCACCGGCCGTCGTGGTGATGGGCGTCGCCGGCTGTGGCAAGTCGGCGGTCGGCGAAGCGCTGGCGGCGGCGCTGGGCGCTGTCTTCGTCGAGGGCGACCGGCTGCATCCACCGGAAAACGTCGCGCGCATGGCAAGCGGCGAGCCGCTGACCGACGCATTGCGCGAAGGCTGGCTCGACGCGATCGGCCTGCGCATTGCAGGACCGGTCGGCGATGGGCAGGGCGTCGTCGCCGCCTGCTCGGCGCTCAAGCGCAGTTATCGCGAGCGTCTGCGCGGCTTTTGCCAGGACATTTTGTTCCTCTACCTGGAAATCGATCCGGCGACGGCAAAGCAGCGTGTCGGCTCCCGCCAGGGCCATTTCATGCCGGCAAGCCTGGTCGACAGCCAGTTCGCCACGCTCGAAGCGCCGGCAGCCGACGAGAATGCATTGACGCTCGATGCAACGCGCCCGATCGCCGACATTGTCGCTGACGTCACAAGCCTGTTCGAGCCGGATTCATGAGGGGGTCGCCGGCGCGGATATTGCTTCAAGACGCCAGATCAGATCTGTGACGTCAGTTCGACTGGAAAATCGTCATTGTCGGCGTCGCGCATGGCGGCGAGGCTGCGATTGTCCAGCACCTCGGCGATCGCATGGCGCACCTCCAGCATCATGTTCCGGACCTGGCATGTCGCCTCGTCGCAATCATCGCAGCGCTGATATTGGGTACGGCTGGCGCAAGGGATCGGCGCCAGCGGCCCGTCGAGGACGCGCACGACATGGCCGATCTTGATCTCGGAGGCCGGGCGGGCGAGGCGATAGCCGCCTTCCTTGCCCTTGCGGCTCTGGACGAAGCCGGCATTGCGCAATTCGCCCAGAATGGCATCCAGGAATTTCTTCGGGATATTGTTGGCGACGGCAATGTCGTTGACGAACGCCAACTGGCCGACCGGCAAGCCTGACAGATGCACGAGGGCCTTGAGGCCGTATTTGCCTTTTTTGGTAAGCATGCCGATTCAGTTCATGAAAACCCCAACCGCCCGCATCTGGCGGTTGTTTGTGTGCAAATCATGACGTTTTGTCGCGCGATGCAGTTTCGCGAAACAAGCCGTCCGAGGGCACAGTAGGCACAAACACGTTGATTGTTCGTGACGTTTTGGACGGCGCGCTGGGAACCTGCGGGAAATCACCTGTCCGGAGCGCGAAAAACGAAGAAAGCCGGCAAAGCCGGCTTTCAATCAATTTCGAAGATCGCTTGGCTCAGCGGCTGCCATAGGTCTGGTCGAGCAGTCCGCCGGCAGCAAAGTGCTCGGCCTGGACCTTGGCCCAGCCGCCGAAGACATCTTCGACCGTCAGCAGCCGGACATCGGGAAACTCGGCCTTGTATTTGGCGGCGACCGCCGCGTCGCGAGCCCGCAGGCCGTTGCGGGCGGCGATGTCCTGGCCCTGCGGCGTGTAGAGGAAGTCGAGATAGGTCTTGGCGAGGTCACGCGTGCCATGCTCGTCGGCGACCGTGTCGACGATCGCCACCGGAAACTCCGCCAGCAGGCTGACCGAGGGCGTCACCTGCTCGAACTTGTCATCGCCATACTCCCTGCGGACGCCGCGCGTTTCCGACTCGAAGGTGATCAGCACGTCGCCGATCTCTCGCTGCACGAAGGTGGTGGTGGCGGCGCGCCCGCCAGAGTCGAAGATCGGCACGTTGTTGAACAGCTTGGTGACGAATTCCTTGACCTTGGCGTCGTCGCCCTTGAAGGCCTCCTTGGCGTAGGCGGTGGCCGCGAGATAGGTGTAGCGCGCATTGCCCGACGTTTTCGGGTTGGGGAAGATCACCTGGACGTCGTCGCGCACGAGATCGTTCCAATCCTTGATGTTCTTCGGGTTGCCGGCGCGCACCAAAAAGGACGGCAGCGAATAGAAAGGCGAGGCGTTGTCGGGGAAGTCCTTCTGCCAGTCGGCGGAGATAAGCCCCTTCGAGACCAGGAAGTCGATGTCGAGGACCTGGTTGAAGGTGACGACATCGGCGCCGAGGCCTTCGGCGATGGCACGCGCCTGCGCCGACGTCCCGGCATGCGACTGGTCGACGGTCACACCGGGGTGCTCTGCGACGAAGGCCTTGTTGATCTGCGCAAACAGTTCGCGGCCGACATCATAGGACGCGTTCAGCAATTTGTCGGCCGACCAGGCTTGGGAGGATGCGAGGAACAGGCCGGCCAATGTGGCGACGCCAAGCAAAAATCGCTTCATGAAAACAGGACTCCGATGCAGTGCGCTTATTGCCGAACCATAGCGGCAAGGCATGGTGGGCGACGAGACACGCAGAGCGGCTTCACCACGCCATCGCGAGAAAAATGTTCCCATTCCAAGCCGTTGCTAGGATTTTCTTTCACCCGGAGTCTTGCGAGGCACCTGGGCAGCGGTCCCCATGCGTTGGCAAAACGATTGCATCGCGACACTGCCTGGCATTTTACAAATAGTATAAACAAAGGAGCCATCGCTATGCCCCAGCGACCGCCATTCCAAGACTCCGCCGAAAGAGGCGAAGCTGTTTCGCAACAATCGCAGCCAGGCGGTGCGCATTCCTGTCGAGTTCGAGCTCCCCGGCGAAAAGGTCTTGATCAGCCGTGAAGGCGACCGCCTGGTCATCGAGCCGGTCCGCAAACCTGGCCTCTCGGCGCGGCTCGCGCAATGGGCGCAAGAGCCACCACTCGGTCCCGAGGACGACTTCCCCGGAACCGACGATATGCCTGTCCATGCTGGACACCAACTTGTCAGCGACATGATCCGAAACCCGGCGGGCAGAGCCACTATTGGCCAAAACGACCTTTTTATTGCTGCCCACGCCTACGCGCTGGACACCACCCTGGTAACCGCCAACATGGGAGAGTTCAACCGGATCAAGGGCCTGAAGGTCGAGAACTGGCTGAGTAGCGCCGGAAGGGGATCAAGCAGCCGGAAAAAGCTTCCAGCGCCGCGGCCTGAACGCTACTCGGCTCTTCTGCGCCGCCGGATGGTCGACCGGCAGCTCGATCTCGACCCGCTGGCGCTCGCCGCCGATTTCGAGCTCCACCCGTCTGGTGCCGGCGACGCGGCGGCTGGCGGCGACCGTGCCGGCGATGCAGCCATTGCATTCGTCCACCAGGTCGACATCGTGCGGGCGGAAGAACAGCGTTGCTTCGCCCCGCGGCGCCTGCGGCGCCGACAGCCCGATCGGGCGATCGGCGATCCAGACCTGGCCGTCCTCGACCTTGACCGGAAGCGCGCTCGATTCACCGATGAAGCCGTAGACAAAGGGCGAATTCGGCGTGTCGTAGATTTCGTCGGCGGTGCCGACCTGCTCGATGCTGCCCTGGCTCATCACCACGACGCGGTCGGCAAGCTCGAGCGCTTCTTCCTGGTCATGGGTGACAAAGACCGTGGTGTGGCCGGTGGCGTCGTGGATGTCGCGCAGCCAGCGGCGCAATTCGCGGCGGACCTGGGCGTCGAGCGCGCCGAACGGCTCGTCCAGCAAAAGCACGGCCGGTTCGATCGCCATCGCGCGGGCCAGCGCCACGCGCTGGCGCTGGCCGCCCGAAAGCTGCGCCGGATATCGCTTTTCCAAGCCGGAAAGCTGGACGAGGTCGAGAAGCTCTGAGGCACGGCGGCGGATTTCCTGCGCCGACGGCCGTGACGGCCCGTGCCGAACTTTTAGGCCGAAGCCGATATTGTCGGCGACCGTCATATGGCGAAACAGCGCATAATGCTGGAAAACGAAGCCGACATTGCGCTGCTGGATCGACTTTTGCGACGCATCCTCCTCGCCAAAGAGGATCTTGCCTTTCGTCGGCCGCTCCAGCCCGGCGATCAGCCTGAGCAGCGTCGTCTTGCCGGAGCCGGATGGCCCGAGCAGCGCGATCAGTTCGCCGGACTTGATGTCGAGCGAAACGTCGTGGAGCGCCGGAAACCGCTCAAACTCCTTGCGCACGTTGGCAACGCGAACTTCCATCAACCGTCCCTTTTTTCAGTGTCCGCGCGTCGCGGCGAGCTCGGCGCCGTAGCGCATCTCGAGAAGTGTTTTCAAGACCAGCGTGACCAGCGCCAGGCCCGCAAGCAGTGAAGCAACGGCGAAGGCGGCTGCGGCATTGTATTCGTTATAGAGGATTTCGACATGCAGCGGCATGGTGTTGGTCAGTCCGCGTATGTGGCCCGACACGACGGAGACCGCGCCGAACTCGCCCATGGCGCGCGCATTGCACAACAAGACGCCGTAGAGCAGCCCCCATTTGACGTTGGGCAGCGTCACGTACCAGAACGCCTGCCAGCCATTGGCGCCGAGCGACAGCGCCGCCTCCTCGTCGCCATTGCCCTGCTCCTGCATCAAGGGGATCAGTTCGCGGGCGACGAACGGGAAGGTGACGAAGATGGTGGCCAGCACGATGCCCGGCACGGCAAACAGGATGACGATGCCATGCGCCTTCAGCCAGGCACCGAACAGGCCTTGCGCGCCGAACAACAGCACATAGACCAGGCCGGAAATGACCGGCGAAACCGAAAACGGCAGGTCGATGAGCGTGGTCAGGAAGGCCTTGCCCTTGAACTCGAACTTGGCGATCGCCCAGGCGGCGGAGACGCCGAAGACGATGTTGAGCGGCACCGAGATCGCCGCCACCAGCAGCGTCAGGTGGATCGCCGAGCGCGTGTCGGGGTTGGTCAGCGCCTCGGTATAAGCACCGAGACCCTTTGCGAAAGCCTCGTTGAAGACGACGATCAGCGGCAACAGCAGGAAAATGCCGAGGAAGGCAAAGGTCACGATCATCAGCACGGCCTTGGCCGGGCGGCTTTCGGTCACTGCCGCCGACTGGCTTTCGTGGTGCGGTGCGTAGGATTTGATCTCCGGATCAGCCATAGCGCTTGCGGCTCCACGTCTGCACCAGATTGATGACCAGCAGCATCACGAACGACAAAGCGAGCATGATCGCCGCGATCGCGGTCGCCGCCGCATAATTGTATTCCTCCAGCCGGATGACGATCAGAAGCGGCGCGATCTCGGATTTGTAGGGCAGGTTGCCGGCGATGAAGATGACGGAGCCGTACTCGCCGACGCCGCGCGCGAAAGCAAGCGCGAAACCGGTGACGATGGCCGGCGCCAGGCCCGGAAGCAGAACCCGGGCGATGGTCTGGAAGCGATTGGCGCCGAGCGTGGCGGCCACTTCCTCGACCTCCTTGTCGATCTCCTCCATGATCGGCTGGACGGTGCGCACGACAAAGGGCAGCCCGATGAAGATCAGCGCGATGACGATGCCGAGCGGCGTATAGGCGACCTTGATGCCGAGCGGCGCCAGCAGGCTGCCAAGCCAGCCGTTCGGCGCGTAGAGCGTGGTCAGCGCGATGCCGGCGACCGCTGTCGGCAAGGCGAAGGGCAGGTCGACCATGGCATCGACGATGCGGCGGCCAGGGAAGCTGTAGCGCACCAGCACCCAGGCAACGATGGTGCCGAAGACGACATTGACCATGGCGGCAATGAAGGCGGTGCCAAAGCTGATTTCAAGCGCGTTGATGGTGCGGCGGTCGGTGGCGATCGCCCAGAAATCGGCCCAGCCAAGCGCGGCCGATCGCCAGATCAGCCCTGACAGGGGAATGAGGATGATGAGCGTGAGGTAGGCAAGCGAGAAGCCGAGCGTCAATCCGAAACCCGGAATGACGCTCGGCTGTCTGAACCGCCACCCCGCCTTGGCGGGTGCTGTGGTCATGTCGTCCTGATCTAGAGTCTAGCTAACTGGGTCTACTGGGCCGGCTTGTAGATCTGGTCGAATATACCACCGTCGCCGAAATGGTAAGGCTGTGCTTTCTTCCAACCACCAAAAAGCGGATCGTCGATGGTGATCAGCTTGATCTCAGGCAGTCTGGCGAGGTCCTCGGGCGGTACCAAATCCGGCTTCGACGGGCGATAGTGGTTCTTGGCGATCAGCGTCTGGCCTTCGTTGGAGTAGAGGTAGCTCAGATAGGCTTCGGCGACTTTTCGCGTGCCCTTGGCATCGACATTGGCGTCGACCACGGCGACCGGCGGCTCGGCCAGGATCGAGGTCGGCGGGTAGACGATATCGAAATTGTCGGCGCCGAATTCGTCGAGCGCCAGATAGGCCTCGTTTTCCCAGGCCAGCAGCACGTCGCCGAGGCCTTTTTGCGCGAAGGTCACGGTTGCGCCGCGCGCACCGGTGTCGAGCACCGGAACATGAGAGTACAGATTGCCGACGAATTCCTTTGTCTTGGCCTCGTCGCCGCCATCCTTGGCGTTGGCATAGGCCCAGGCGGCGAGATAGTTCCAGCGTGCGCCGCCCGAAGTCTTGGGGTTGGGCGTGATCACCTGGACGTCGTCCTTGACCAGATCGCCCCAGTCCTGGATGCCTTTCGGATTGCCCTCGCGGACGAGGAAGATGATGGTCGAGGTGTAGGGCGCCGAATTGTTCTCGAATTTGGTCCGCCAGTTGGGATTGATCTTCTTCGATTTCTCGACGATGGCGTTGATGTCGCCTTCTAGCGCCAGCGTCACCACGTCGGCGTCGAGGCCGTCGATCACGGCACGGGCCTGTGCGCCCGACCCGCCATGCGATTGCTGGACGGTTACCGTCTCGCCGGTCTCGGCCTGCCAGTGGGCGGCGAACGCTTCGTCGAATCGCTTGTAAAGCTCACGCGTCGGGTCATACGACACATTGAGGATGGTGGTATCGGCGAACGCGAAACCGAGCGTGCCGAACTGGACAGATGTGGCGACCAGTGCGCCTAGCAGTTTCGTGAAATGAGGATTGGTCATTTCCGCCTCCGTTGAGATCACCTCAATCTACTGAATTGGTAGAAATTAGATGCAATCAATGTTGTTTTTTTTGGCCTTATGAAGCAATTTTTCGCCGGCTTTCGGCATCACGAAGAAATTCATTCCTCGCAACGCTGCAGTGCCGAATCCGGGCACATGAAGCAATCTATCTAGAGACAGGTCGCGCCTCGGCAGTGGCCTGAGGAGTCGAGCGTGTCCTGCTTACTCGCCGACCTAATGGAAAGCCAATTCCCTGAATCGCTTGGCGCATTCTATTCAACGAACACTTTCACGCTGGCCGCGCGCCCGGCCGCGTCGATCACGGTCAGGGTCGAATAGCCGGCGCCGTCCGGCTGCCAGGTCGCGGTGCGCCGCCGGTCGATGCCGACCAGCGGCTTGCCATTGGCCAGCCAGCGGAACGGGGCGCGGCCGCCTTGCAGCTTCAGCACCAGTGGCGTGGCGTCGGCGGTGGTAGCGGCGAGATCGACGTGGGCGCCGTCGGGCGGAAAGATGATCGTCGGCGCGGGCTCGGTCGGCGTCGCCTGGACCAGGCCGTCGGCGCCAGAACCGAAGCGCGCCAATGTCACCGGCAGATCGTCGCGCCTGGGTCTGGTGACGCCGGCCAGCTGGCCTGGCAGCGGCACGGCAGCCAGGCCGGAGCGGACAAAGCCCTCGAACAGGATCGGTGCGGCCGAGACATAGCCGGACAGGCCGGGCACCGCGCCGGCGTCGGGGCGGCCAACCCAGACGCCCAGCACATAGCGCCCGTCGAAGCCGACCGACCAGGCATCGCGGTAGCCGTAGGAGGTGCCGGTCTTGTAGGCGATGCCGCGCTGGGCGGCGCCCTCAGGCGGCTTGACGCCCGACAATATGTCGGTGATCTGCCAGTTCGCCTGATCGTCGAGGATGGTAGCGGTCGAGCGCTCGGCATTCGCCGGCTCGGTGCCGTCATGCAGCGTGTGTGCCTTGCCGCCATTGGCGAGCCCGGCATAGAGCTGGACGAGGTCGCGCAGCGTCAAGCCGACGCCGCCAAGGCCGATGGCGAGACCCGGCGCCTTGTTGACGGGCAGGATCGGCGTGACGCCGGCCTGCCGGAAGCGCGCGAGCAGCCGCGCCGGCCCGACCGCGTCGAGCACACTGATCGCCGGCACGTTGAGCGACAGCTGCAGCGCCTGCCTGATGCTGACGTCGCCCTGATAGCCCATGTCGAAATTCTTCGGCCGATAGCCGGAGAAATCCGTCGGCCTGTCATCGATCAGCGTTTCCTGCGCCACCAATCCCTGCTCGAAGGCGAGCCCGTAGATGAACGGTTTCAGCGTTGAACCGGGCGAGCGGACGATCCTGGTCATATCGATCCAACCAGAGCGGCTGGCGTCGAAATAGTCGGCGGAGCCGACTTCGCCGAGGATGTCGCCGGTGCGGGCGTCGGCCAGCACCATGGCGACGGACAGGCGAGGGCCGAGTCTGGCGGCGGCATCCCTGGCCACCTGTTCCAGTCCTTCCTGGACACTCTTGCGGATCGTCAGCCGCAGCTTCTGGCCTGCGACGGCCCGGGGCAGCACTGTATAAGCGGCATGGGCGGCAAGCGCCGGCAGCGGGCGGCGGCTGGCGGGAACATCGTCGAGCGCGGCACGTGCGGCCTCGCGCTCGCCGAGCAGGCCTGATGCGACCATTCGCGTCAGCACCCGGTCGCGGGCGGCGTGGGCGATTGCGAGGTTGCGGTCGGGCCGGCGCTTTTCCGGCAGTTGCGGCAGCGCGACGAGCAGCGCCGCCTCCGAAACGGTCAGCCGCTTCGGCTCCTTGCCGAAATAGGCCAGCGAGGCGGCGCGCACGCCTTCGAGATTGCCGCCATAGGGCGCCAGCGTCAGATAGCGTTCGAGGATCTCGCGCTTGGTGAGCCGCCGCTCGATCTGCAGGGCGCGCAGCAGCTGCTTGAGCTTGGAGCCGAGGCTGCGGCTGTCGCGCGGTTCGGTCAGCCGGGCGAGCTGCATCGACAGCGTCGAGCCGCCGGAGACGATACGGCCATTGGTCGCGAACTGGCCGGCGGCGCGGGCCAGCGCCAGCACGTCGACGCCTTCATGATCCCAGAAGCGCTTGTCCTCGTAAGTCACCAGCATGTCGACGAAATGTCTGTCGACCTGGTCGAGGCGGGTGGCGAGCCGCCAATAGCCGTCCGGCGTGGCGAAGGCCCGCAACAGTTGGCCGTCGCGGTCCTGGACTTCGGTCGATACCGTCAGCGCCGCCGGCAGCGGCGGCGGTAAGGCGCGGTCGAGCTGCCAAAGGGTGGCGGCGGCGATTGCTGCGAAGCCGGAGAGGGAGGCGGCGGCGATGGCTGAACGGCGCAGGAATTTTTTGGAGAGCACGGCGCTGCCCCTCATCCGCCTGCCGGCACCTTCTCCCCGTATAGTGACGGGGAGAAGGGGGCTGTCACGGCCCACAGCGGCTTTTCAGCAGCGTTCGAGTTTGGCGAAAATTTCGGCGCAGGCCTCTTTCTCCCCGCCACTATACGGGGAGAAATGCCCGGCAGGGCAATGAGGGGCAGCGCCATCGCCATGGTTCGCCATCTTTGCCTTACGGCGCCCTGACCTCCATCATGCCGGTCGCGGTGCGGGCCGAATATTGCGGCCGGTACATGTCTTCGACGGTAGCCGCCGGATGGGCATAGGTGCCCGGCGTCACCGCACGCACGACATAGGCGAGCGTGATGTTGCGGTCGCCGTCGCCGTCGTTCGGATTGAAAGCGGCGACGAAACGGTCGTCGCGGAATTCGAGATGGGCGGCGTCGGTCTGGGCCAGCCAGGAAAAATTCGACAATTGGGCGCTGGAAACCAGGCCCGGATTATCGATCTCGAAGCCGGCCGGCAGCAGATCGGTGATCACCAGCCGCGACGGCCATTTGTTCTGCTCGTAGATACTGAGCACGACGACATAGCGTTCGTTCTGGGTCGCCTGCGTGACATTGGCTTCGGTGCCGTCGAGCTTGTAGTAGGTGCGGCCGATGGTGAAGCCGTCGCCGCTGGCCGGCAGCGGCTGGATCGGCGAGGCCACCGTGGTGACGACCGCCTGCAACGGGTTGCTGCCGGTGTTGGCGACGGTCAGCGGACTGTCGGCAATGTCGCTGCCGGCGATCTGGTCCGAATAGGCGCCGGCATGCGGCGCGCCATTGATGGTCAGCGCGATCGCATCATTGCCGGCCTTCAGGGCACGCGCCGCCAGCAGCATCCAGGACTCGTCCTGCGTGCTGGTCCATCTGACGGCGGCGCGTTCCTGCGTCACCCGCTTGATCAGCGCCGGCACGATCGTCGGCACCGGCTTGGATTCGGCGGCAAGCGCCAGCATCGCTGCGCCGTCACGCAGCGGCGAGCCATAATCGGACCTGTAGTAGTCGTATGCCGAGGTCGAATTGGCCAGTTGCAGGGCGGCCTGGAAGGTGGCTTCCGAGCGCTGCGTGTCGCCATAGAGCGCCAGGCCCGCCGCCAATTGGGCGACGGCCATCGGGCTGGTAAAGGCTTCGAGCTGGGTGTCGGCGTAGTAGCGCAGATCGCCGATCGAGGCCTTCTTGTTGCGGGCCAGCACATAGAGCGCATACGCGATCTCGCTGCCGCGATCCTTGACGTCCTGGTCATAGCCGATCGCGTTTTGCAGATTGCTCAGCGCCTGGTTCATCGCCAGCGCCGGCACGTCGTATTTCTGCTCGCGCGCCCGGGTCAGGAAGTCGGTGACATAGGCGTCGAGCCACAAATCGCCGGAGCCCGGGCCCCACAGGCCGAAGCTGCCGGCCGAGGCCTGATAGCTCAGCACCTTGTAGATGGCGTCCTGGATGCGGCCGTGCAGGTCGGTGTCGCTGGCCAGGCCGATGCCCGACGCCATCTCGTTGACATAGAGCAGCGGCATGGCGCGGCTGGTGGTCTGCTCGGCGCAGCCATAGGGGTAGCGGTCGAGCGTCATCAGCAGCGAGGGCACGTCGAAGGCCGCCGCCTGTGAAACGCCGACGCTGACCGAAGCACCGTCGAGCAGGCTTGCCGCCAAGAGCTCCTTGTCGACGCGCAGCGAGCCGCCATTGCCCTTGAGGTCGACCACCATGCGGGTGGTCACCGGCAATTGCGCCGGGCGCACCGGGACATAGAGCGTCTGCTCGACAGCGGTGCCGTCGGCATGGGCGAGCTTGATGGTGATCGAAGCGTTCCCCGGCGCCTCAGCGATCAACGGCACGGTCAGCGTCTGCCGCTTGCCCTTGGCCAGTGTCAGCTTTTCGGGCAGGGCGGCACTGCCGGTCGAAAGATCGCCTGACGTGTCGATCGACAGCGCATAGTCGCCCTCCGGACCGTCGGCGTCGGTGACGTCGAGCCGCATGAACGCCGAATCGCCGGGCGCCAGGAAGCGCGGCAGGCCGGCTGTGATCACCACCGGATCGCGCACGATCACGTCGGACTGGGCGTGACCGACCCCGTCCTCGGTCCAGGCGACGGCCATGACGCGCACGGTGCCGTTGAACTGTGGGATGTCGAAGTCGACCCGCGCCTTGCCGTCGGCGTCGAGCTGGACCGGACCGGAGAAGAAGGCGACCAGCTTTTCGGTCGGCGGGCTGCCTTGCGACTGGATGTTGGCGCCGTCGCCGCCACTGCGCAGCTTGCCAGTCGTGCCCAGCGAGCCGTCGATCAGGCGGCCGTAGAGGTCGCGTACTTCAAGGCCGAGCATGCGCTGGCCGAAGAACCAGGTCTCCGGATCCGGCACCTTGTAGTTGGTCAGGTTGAGAATGCCGACATCGACGGCCGCGACCATGACATAGGCGTTGGCGCCCCGCCGCACGCCGGCCACCGAAACCGGGATCGACAGCTGCTGGCGCGGCATGGTCTTGTCCGGCGGCGTCAGGCTGACGGCGAGCTTCTTGGAGCCCGGATCGACCTTCAGCCATTTGACGCCGATGGCGCGCGCCGGCATGCGGGTTTCCTGCGCATCACCCGGCCTGAACAGCGTTGCCGTGACATAGGCGCCGGCGCCCCAGTCGTCGCCGACCGGGATGTCGATGGTGCTGCCGCCGGCCGGCACGCTGGCGGTGACGGTCTTCAAGAGCTTGTCGGCGCCGATGGTGACGAGCAGCTCGCCGGCAAAATGCGGCGACACTTTGAGCTTGGCCACTTCGCCGGCCGCATAGCTGTCCTTGTCGAGGGCGATTTCGAGGCCGTCGGGCGTTTCGGTGGTGGTGGAGCTGACATACCAGCCGGCGTCGAACTCGTAGCTGGTCGCCGGGCCCTCCGGGTCAGACGTCTCGATCTCGAGCCGGTAGCGGCCCCAGTCGACCGGCAGCGAGACGGTGGCCTCGCCGTCGGCGGTCATGTCGACCTGGCCGCTGGCCACCGACTTGGTGAAGGTCACCGGCTCATAATTCCAGGAACTGCTGGAGCGGTACCATTGGTAATTGCGTTCGACCTTGACCAGCGACCATTGCGCGCCTTGGAGCGCCTCGCGCTTGCCGTCGGGGTCGACGGCAATCAGGCCGAACTTCGCCGTGCCGCCTTGCGGCACCTCGTCGCCGTCGAAATCCGGGCGGATGCCGATCATCTGGCCCTGCGGCCGGATGGCGAAGTTGAGCGAGCGTTCGACGGCGCGGCCGCCGGTCTCGCGCATCCTGACCGTAACCTTGGCGTCGACCAGCCTGGTGGTCGAGGGCAACTGGTCGACGGAAACCGGGAAGGTCGCCTTGCCGTCGTCGCCGACCACCGGCAGGCCGGTGAACGGGGTGACTGACGGTTCCGCCGACTGCTCGTCGGCGAGGCCGAAGGAATAGCCCTTGAAGCGGTCCCAGGCGCGGGTGGTCGACAGCGTCAGTTCGCCTTCGAGCGCCAGCCCGGCGGCCGGCGCGCCATAAAGGAAGCGGCCGTCGACGGTAACGTTAGCGGTTTCGCCCTGCGCGATCTCCTGCTTGTCGGAGGACAGGTCGAACTCGATGCGATCCGGCACGAAATCCTCGACCAAAAACATCTGGCTGGCGACCGCCGCCTGCTTGGGGTCGGTGTGGATCGCCACCGTCCAGGTGCCGCGCATGGCGTTGGCTTCGAGCGGCAGGTCGACGGCATGGCCGCCGGCCGATGCGCCGTCGCTGATGATGCGGCGGTTCTCGACGCCGTCGGGACGGGTGAAGATGAAGGTCAGCGGCAGGTTCTCGACCGCCTTGGCGGCGCTGTCGCGGGCAAGTGCTGCGACATGGACGTCCTCGCCGGCGCGGTAGATGCCGCGTTCGGTCCAGGCATAGACGTCGAGCGCGCCCGGCGCCGGACGCCCGGTGACGCCGCGATCGGAAAGATCGAAGCCGGCGCGGCCCATGTCGAGGAAGACGAAGTCGCTGTCACCCTGCCTGGCTGTCAGCACGGCCGGCACCATGCCGCCGTCGCCGCGCGTCAGTCCGGGGTTGAAGACGGCGCGGCCTTCACCGTCCGTGGTCGCGGTGCCGAGGATCTCGTTGTTCCTGGCCAGCAGCGTCAGTTCAGCACCTGATATCGGCTTGGCGGTTGCGAGCGAACGGGCAAAGACGTTCAGCCCGTCCTGCCCGGTATAGGTCGACAGGCCGATATCGGAGACGACGAACCATTGCGTGGCGCGCGAATCATAGTCGTCGTCGTTCTCGTCGACCGGTTGCGCGGTCAGCACATAGACGCCGGGCTTGCGCTGCGGCAGCGCCTCGTCGACCGGGAAGGAGGTGGTGACTTCCTTGTTCAGGTCGTTGGCGATGTCGAGCTGGCCCTGCCAAACCGGCTCGCCCATCTGATCGGAAATGTTGGAGATGTCGTAGCCGTCAAGCTGGCGCAGGAACTGGTAGCCGGACAGAAGCTGGGTCAGCGAGCGATCGCCGATGCGAAAAAGCTTCATTTCGGCGGCGCTCATGTTGACGGTGACGACCGGGATGCCTCGGCGGGCGCCGGCCGGCAGCACGAAGCTGTCGCCGGTGAAACGGGCGGACGGGGCGCGGTCCTGCACATAGATCGACAGCACCACAGGGGTGGAGATCACCTCGCCGATGGCGGCCGGCAGGCCGGGACGGAAGGTCACGTCGTAATGCTGGCCGTGCTCGAGCCCCTCGACGCAGATCTGCTTGTCCTTGGCCTCGACGCCCTTGGGGGCGGCGTTGTCGACAGTGACGAATTGCGCGTAGTCGACGCCGGTCTTGACCAGGTCTTCGGAAAATTGCGCGCAGATGCGTGGCGCGCTGGTGTCGGCGTCGACCGTGTGATCGACGACGCGGAAGCCCTTGCGCGCCTTGAGGTCGTGGTAGGCGGCCGTGACCCAGGGCGAACTGACCAGCGCGAGGCTCGCTTCGTAGGCCTGCAGGGCCGGCCGAGCGAGGTCGCGGCGATCGAGCCCGTCGCCAAGCAGTGCCAGCGCTTCGGCACGGGTTGTTGTGGTGCGCAGCAATTTGTAGGCGTTGAAGCCGGCGGAGGTGGCGTTCGCCGGCAGGGTCGACGCCTCGGCGCTGTTGGCGGTCGGCTGCACGGCAAGTGTTTCCCGCGCCAGTTCAAGCCAGAGTTGGCCATCGTCGGGCAATACCGAAACCAAAGCCTCGTATTTTTGAACGGCCAAGCGGTGGTCGCCGGTCTGCGACGCTTGCCTTGCCGCCTCCCGCAGCGCCGTCAGTCCTTCGGTGGGCTTGGTGTAGGCCGGGCCGGTGAGCCTGTTGCGGTATTGCTGGGCCTGGTCGGCCATCCAGGCGGGGAAGAAGGCGAGCGCCGGCGGCGCGCCGATGTCGGGGTCGCCTTCGACGTTGACGACCTTGCCGGCGACGGCGCCCTTGAAGGGCTTCAGCGTGTTATAATCGGATTTGAGAAAACACCATTTGGCCTTGGGGTTGTAGGTGAAGGCGCGGCAGGCGGGATCGCCGAGACATGTCGTCGTGCACTGATCGAGGCTGACGTTCTGGTCGGATCTGAGATCGAAGCCGAAATAATCGGAATTGTCCGATGTCACCACCCGGCGCGCTTCGGCCGCTTGCGCGACACTGCCCCAAGCGAAAAAGAGAAGAAAAAGAATCGACAGACCACGAGCCGCGCGCATTGCCATGACACCCCTCCGGACACTGCTTACGTTACGTCCACGTTACGCCCAGACATGTTCAAGCTTCGGTCCAGCTTGTCAACACAAGGACGCGGCAGGTTCCCGCCTGCCAACGGTTTCCTTTCCGGCCGATGACCGGTAGTACCTCCACAGGACAGGGATCACGCTTTCTTGCGGCGACGCAGAAGGTGTGAATTCCAAGCCCTGTCCATTTCAGACAGTTGGATTGTGGCATTTGGATTGTGGCCCGTTTACGAGCAATTCAGAACTTCATTCCAATTTTAGCTTTGGCCGCTAGTGTAGAGTTGTAATGTCGGCGTATGAAAGGCAGATGTCGGGAGGAACCGCGCCACGGCGCGTGTTTTCGCTCGCCTTGCTTTCCGCCTTGCTATGCTCGACTGCACTGATTGGCGCGAGCGGAAATGCGGCCGCTTTCGAGATCTTCGGCATCAAGCTGTGGGGATCGTCGGAGGATGAAGATGCCGACATCGTCGATCCGCTGCGCTATGCGGTGACCATCGAGGCGCCCGACGCCGACGAGGATCTCGCCGAAAAGCTCGAAAACGCCTCGGCGCTGAAGGACGACGAAGAACGTCCGGTCTCCGGTTCGCTCGGCCTGCTGGCCAAGGCGCGTGCCGACCGCGATCAGCTTGTCGCCGCCCTTTATGCGGACGCCCGCTACGAGGGCGTCGTCACCATTACCATCGAAGGCAAGCCGCTCGACGATTTGCCGCCGGACGCCGAATTCTCGGGTCCGCAGCCGATTCCGGTGGTGATCAACATTGCGGCCGGGCCGAAGTTCACGCTTGGCGACATCAGGCTGGAGGGCGATGCGGCGGGGCTGTCGGGCGCCGATTTCGGCCTGATCGCCGGCGGCGATGCCGGTTCCGGTGCCGTGCTCAAGGCCGAGGCGTCGATCGTGCGGGCGCTCAAGGAGGACGGCAGGCCGCTGGCCAAGGTGACCGCCCGCGAGATCGTTGCCGATCACGCCACCTCGACGCTCGACGTGGCGCTGACCGTGGCCGCCGGGCCGGTTGCCGGCTATGGCGACACCACGGTCGAAGGCACCGAAAAGGTCGACCGCGATTTCACCGAATACATGACCGGCCTGAAGCGCGGCCGCCAATATTCGCCGGAAGAGGTCGACGAGGCGCGCGACCGGCTGCTCGGGCTGGAAGTCTTCAACAGCGTGACGCTGAAGGAGGCCGACGGTCTCGACGCCGATGGCAACATCCCGATCGGCGTCGAAGTGAGCGAGCGCAAGCCGCGCTATTTCGGCCTTGGCGGCACCTTCTCCAACACCGAGGGGCTCGGCCTCGAAGGCTATTGGGGTCACCGCAATCTGTTCGGCCGTGCCGAAAAACTGCGCATCGAGGGTGAAATCAGCGGCATCGGCAGCAACGAACTGACCGAGCTCAACTACAATGCCGGCATCATGTTCGAAAAGCCGGGCGTGGTCGGGCCGGCGTCTAAATTCTTCGCCGGCGCCAACACCGTGCTGGAGCATCCCGACGCCTACGACCGTTTCTCGGTCAAGGGCAACACCGGCCTGTCGTATGACCTCGACCGGCAGCAGACGGTTTCGGCGGAAGTCGCGCTCGACTATTCGAAGATCACCGATTCCTTCGGCAAGCACACTTTTCTGATCGCCAGCATTCCGCTGCGCTATGTCTACGACAACCGCGACAACCGGCTCAACCCGACGACCGGATTCAGGGCGCTGGCCTATGCCGAGCCGAGCTACGACATTTTGAACGGTGCCGCCTTCGTCAAGCTTAGGGGCGAAGGATCGGCCTATCAGTCGCTCGACGCGGCCTCGAAGTTCGTCCTGGCCGAACGCGTCGTCATCGGCTCGATCATCGGCGCCGGCCTTCAGGATGTTCCGGCCGACCGGCGCTTCTATTCCGGCGGCGGCGGCTCGGTCCGCGGTTATGCCTATCAGGGCATCGGTCCGAAGGACGCCGACGGAGAGCCGATCGGCGGGCTGTCCTTCTTCGAGACCTCGTTCGAGATGCGCATCGCCATCAACGACACGATCGGCGTCGTGCCGTTCGTCGATGCCGGCACCGTCTCGACCGATCAATTCCCGGATTTTTCCGGCATGAAGGTCGGCGCCGGCGTCGGCTTGCGCTATATTACGCCGTTCGGACCGTTGCGCATCGATGCGGCGGTGCCGCTCAACCCGGATCCCGACGACCCGGATTTCGGCATCTATGCCGGTATCGGCCAGGCGTTTTGATGACAATGTTCAAGCGCATCCTTCGCATTGCCCTTTACACGCTGCTCGTCCTGGTGGCGGCGGTGGTCGGTGCGCTCGTCGTGCTGACCAAGACCGAGCGCGGCCGCGCCAATCTCGCCGGCATCATCTCGACCGTGGCGTCGACCGATGACCAGAAGGTCACGGTCAGCGGCATCGACGGCATCTGGTCCGGCGCGCTGACGGTCGACCATGTGGTCCTGGAGGATCGCCAGGGCGCCTGGCTGGTGGCGCGCAAGGTGGCCGTCGACTGGTCGCCGCTGGCGCTTCTGTCGAAAAACTTCAGCGCCGGCCGCATCGGCGCCGATCGCATCGAACTGGCGCGGCTGCCGGCGGCCGGCACGCAGCCGAGCCAAGGTGGCGCCACCACGCTGCCGGTGTCGCTCGACATCAAGCAGATCGACCTGCCGGAAATCGCGCTCGGGCAGGCGCTGGTCGGCAGCGGTATCGCCGAGCTCGCCGCCAAGGGATCGTTCAAGGCCGATGCGGCGCCATTGGCGCTCGCAACCAGCCTCAACATCACCCGCCGCGACGGCAAGCAAGGCAAGCTCGACGCCAACATCCATTTCGCGCCCGCCGACAACAAGCTGGACCTCGATCTGAAGGCGTCGGAGCCGGCCGGCGGCATCATCGCCAATCTGCTCAAATTGCCGGATGCGCCGCCGGTCAACATCGTCGTCACCGGCACCGGGCCGGTCGCCAATTGGAGCGGCATCGGTACCTTCGTCGTCGACGGCCAGATCGTCACCCAGCTCACAGGTCGCCACCAGCTCACCGACAAGGGCAACTATGTCGAGGCCAAGGGCGACGGCGACTTCCAGCGCTTCTTGCCCGACAATCTGAAATCCTTGTTTGCCGGCAAGACCAGCTTCGACCTCGCCGGAACCGCGATCGTGACGGGCGGCGTCGAGGTCGAGCGCGCCAGCATCGACAGCGATGCCGTGCATGGCACCGCCGCGGGCATCATCGACCCCAACGGCGCCAGCGACCTTTCGGTGGAACTCGCCGCCAAGGGTCCACCAATCGTGCTCAGCCTCGGCGCCGCGGCGCAGCCGGTGACGGTCGCGATCACCGGCGCCACGGCTCGCGCGTTCGGCGGCGGCAAGGCGCCGATAATCGACATCGGCGCGTCCCTGGTCTCGGTGGTGGCGGGCGGCACGCGGGTGGACGATCTGGTGGCCGAAATCCATTCCGACGGCTTTGACATCCAGGACCGCAGCGGACCGGTCACCATCAAGCTTATCGCCGGCGGCCTGAACACCGACGTGGCGACGCTGGCGCCGCTGGTGACCGGCAGGGTCACCGCCGACCTCGCCGGGTCGGTCAGCAAGGACGAGATCGTCGTCGATCAAGGCACGCTGCGCAGCGATGCGCTCAATGCCTCGGTGACATCCAAGGTGACGCTGGCCGATCTGGCGATGACGCTCAAGATGAATGCCGATGCCGTCTCGACTGCGCTGCCGCCGCAGATCCGCCCGGTTCTCGGCGAGCGTGTGACATTCTCGGCGACCGCGACCCGCGACCCGCAAGGCTTGTTTGCCGCCAATGCGCTGCGACTCAATTCGGGCTCGCTCAGCGCCAGCGGCACCGCCAGCGCGACGGGCACCGACATCCAGGCCGACATCAGGGGCACGCTCGGCGATGTCTCGGTGCTGTCGCCGATGGTTGGCGTACCGGTCGGCGGGGCCGTCAATTTCGCGCTGACGGCGAGCGGCGCGCGCTCGGCGCCGGATTTCTCGGTCTCGGCCGACAGCGACAGCCTGACCGCGTCGGGCCGGACGGTCAAGACGATCAAGCTGACAGCGACGGGCAAGGCCGACATCGTCAATCCCGCTGCCGATGTCGCACTGACAGGGTTCGTCGACGACCAGCCGCTCGATCTCAGGGCATCTTTGGTGACGCGTGACGGAACGCGTTCCCTCAACGGGCTTAGCCTGTCGCTGGCCGACAACAAGGTCTCGGGCGATCTCGTGCTCGACGACAGCTTGCTGCCGCTCGGCACGCTGACCCTCGAAGCGCCCGATATCGGCCCGCTGGCCGCGCTTGCCGGGCAGACGGCGGCCGGCGACGTGCAGGGCAGCATCCGCCTCTCGAATGATGGTGGCGCGCCGACGGTAGTCATCGATATGACGAGCGGGTCTATTTCCCGCGGCGATCTGGCGGCGAAGACCATCGCCGTCAAGGCGCTGGTCGCCAACTTTCTCAATGCGCCGGCGATCTCCGGCACGATCAAGGCCGACACGGTCACATCAGGCGCCACCGTGATCAGCGGCATCGGTGTCGATTTGAAGCGCGACGGCGACTGGACCGGGTTTTCCGGCGGCGCCACCGTCGCCGGCATTCCGGCCAGGGCCGAAGGCAGGGTGAAGATCGCCGACGGCACGACAAGCGTCGAAATCGCTTCCGGCGAAGCGACCATTCGCGGCATCAAGGCGGCGATCGCGCAGCCGTCGACCCTGAGCATCGCCAATGGCAACGCCAGCATCGAGAAGCTGATGCTCGATGTCGGCGGCGGATCGGTGACCGTATCCGGCACCGCCGGCCAGACGCTCGACCTTGCGGCAGAGTTTTCCCGGCTGCCGGCCGCCCTGGCCAATGATTTTTCACCCGGCCTCGACGCCGTAGGCACGCTCGGTGGAACGGCGCATGTGACGGGACCGTCGGCAGCCCCTGACATTCGTTTCGATGCGCAGCTCAACGACGCCGAGACCAGCCAGACCCGCCAGGCGGGGCTTGGGCAGCTCAACCTCGATGCGGCAGGCAGCTTCTCCTCCGCCGGCGGCGTCGCCATCGACAACGCGACGCTTGCCGGAGACAAGATTTCCGGCAAGGCAGCCGGCACCATCAATCCGAACGGCGCCAGCGATTTTTCGCTCGACCTGGCCTCGACCGGCCCGAGCCTGCCGCTGGCGCTTGGCAGCACCGAGAGCCCGATCAAGCTCGAGTTGCAGGCGCTGTCGGTGGAGGTCGCGGGGCAGGGCACGCAATCGACGCTGAATATCTCCGCGACACTGCCGTCGGTCGCCACCAACCTCGCCAAGGCCGAAGGCATCGCGCTTGCGCTCCATTCCGACGCCTTCGATCTGAAGGGCCGAACAGGGCCGATCTCCGGCACGGTGACGGCGGACAAAATCGGCCTGGACAATCCGACCATCGCGCCGCTGCTCGCCGGAAAGATTACTGCCAAGGTCGCCGGCGATCTCGCTACCGATACCATCGTCATCGACAGCGGCTCGGTAACGAGCGAGGTACTGGACAGCGGCTTTAATGGAAGGGTCTCCCTGGCCGATGGCGCCATCGATCTCAACCTCAGGGCGGTTGCGGCTTCCGCGGCACTGCCGGCGGCAGTGCGCGGCGTGCTCGCCGAGCGGACGCAGCTCAGCGCGGCACTGAAGCGCGACGCCAACGGCAATGTTATCGCCAACGCCATCAGGCTGGTATCAGGTGCATTCAGCGCCGACGGGCAGGCCAGCCTCGCCGACAACAAGGTCAGCGCCGACGTCAAGGGCGCGCTCGCCGACATCTCGCTTCTGTCCGGGGATGCCAAGGGCGCCATCACCTTCGCGCTGAACGCGCAAGGCGCCAACACCGCGCCCGACCTGTCGCTGACGGTCAACAGCGACCGGCTTTCGGTGGCGGCGCGAGAAATCACCGGGCTAAAGCTCACCGCGACGGGGAAGGGCAACATCGCCAGCCCGGCGGCCGATATCTCGCTCACCGGATCCGTCAATGACGAGCCACTCGATTTCAAGGCGTCGCTGGTAACGCGCCAGGGAAAGCGGTCCATAAACGGACTAAGCCTGTCACTGGGCGACAACAAAGTTTCCGGCGACCTTGCTCTCGACGATCGATTCCTGCCGCTCGGCACGGTTGCGCTGGATCTACCCGATATCAGTCCGCTCGCAGCCCTGGCGCTGGAAAAAGCTGACGGCGACGTGCGTGGCACGATCGTCTTCTCGAAGACCGGCAATGCGCCTCATGTCGCCATCAAGGCGACCACAGATTCAATTTCGCGCGGCGATCTTTCGGCAAAGACGGTCACCATCGATGCGCTGATTGCCAACTATGTCGCCGCACCGGCGATCTCCGGTAAAATCCGTGCCGACAGCGTCACCTCCGGCGGCACCGTGATCAGCGGCATCGATGTCGATTTGAAGCGCGACGGCGACTGGACCGGGTTTTCCGGCGGCGCCACCGTTGCCGGAATTCCGGCCAGGGCCGAAGGCAGGGTGAGGATCGCGGACGGCACGACAAGCGTCGAAATCGCTTCCGGCGAAGCGACCATTCGCGGCATCAAGGCGGCGATCGCGCAGCCGTCGACCCTGAGCATCGCCAATGGCGCGGCCAGCATCGAGAAGCTGATGCTCGATGTCGGCGGCGGATCGGTGACAGTGTCCGGCACCGCCGGCCAGACGCTCGATCTCGCGGCAGAGTTTTCCGGGCTGCCGGCCGCCCTGGCCAATGATTTTTCACCCGGCCTCGACGCCGCGGGCACACTCGGTGGAACGGCGCATGTGACGGGACCGTCGGCAGCCCCTGACATTCGTTTCAATGCGCAGCTCAACGGCGCCGAGACCAGCCAGACCCGCCAGGCGGGGCTTGGGCAGCTCAACCTCGATGCCGCAGGCAGCTTCTCCTCCGCCGGCGGCGTCGCCATCGACAACGCGACGCTTGCCGGGGACAAGATTTCCGGCAAGGCTGCCGGCACCATCAATCCGAACGGCGCCAGCGATTTTTCGCTCGACCTGGCCTCGACCGGCCCGAGCCTGCCGCTGGCGCTTGGCAGCACCGAGAGCCCGATCAAGCTCGAGTTGCAGGCGCTGTCGGTGGAGGTCGCGGGGCAGGGCACGCAATCGACGCTGAATATCTCCGCGACACTGCCGTCGGTCGCCACCAACCTCGCCAAGGCCGAAGGCATCGCGCTTGCGCTCCATTCCGACGCCTTCGATCTGAAGGGCCGAACAGGGCCGATCTCCGGCACGGTGACGGCGGACAAAATCGGCCTGGACAATCCGACCATCGCGCCGCTGCTCGCCGGAAAGATTACTGCCAAGGTCGCCGGCGATCTCGCTACCGATACCATCGTCATCGACAGCGGCTCGGTAACGAGCGAGGTACTGGACAGCGGCTTCAATGGAAGGATCTCGCTGGCCGACGGCGCCATCGACCTCAACCTCAAGACCGACGCCGTTTCCGCGGCGCTGCCGGCGGCAGCGCGCGGCGTGCTCGCGCAGCGGACGGAACTCAGTGCCGCGCTGAAGCGCGACGCCAATGGCAATGTCACCGCCGATGCGATCAGGCTGGTATCCGGCGCGCTGACCGCCGACGGGCAGGCCAGCCTTGCCGACAACAAGCTCACCGTCGACATCAAAGGCGCGCTGGCCGACATCTCGCTTCTGTCAGGGGACGCCAACGGCGCCATCACCTTTGCGCTGAACGCGCAAGGCGCCAGCACCGCGCCCGACCTGTCGCTGACGGTCAACAGCGAGCGGCTTTCGGTTGCCGAACGCGAGATCACCGGGTTGAGCCTCACCGCCACCGGCAAGGCCGATGCCGCCAACCCGGCGGCCAATGTCCAACTGACCGGAAACGTCGCGGGCCAGCCCCTGCAAGGCAGCGCCGTGCTGGCGACGTCAAACGGCAAGCGCGCCATCGACGGGCTTTTGCTGTCGCTCGGCAAGAACCGGATATCAGGCGACCTGGCGCTTGACGAGGCGTTCGTGCCTGAAGGCACCGTGGCGCTCGACCTACCTGACATCGGACCGCTGGCAGCGCTTGCGCTGGAAAAGGCGGAAGGCGACGTGCGCGGCACGATCGTGTTCTCGAAGACCGGCAATGCGCCTGGCGTCACCGTCAAGGCTTCGACGGCGTCGATTACACGCGGTGATGTTTCGGCGAAGACGGTGACCATCGATGCATCGATCGGCAACTATCTCGCGGCACCGGTGATCTCCGGAAAAATCCGGGCCGACAGCGTCACCTCCGGCGACACCGTCATTCGCGGCATCGATGTCGATCTCACCCGTGACGGCGACTGGACCGGCTTTTCCGGCGGCGCCACCGTCAAGGACATTCCGGCCAAGGCGGCCGGCCGCGTCAGGGTCGCCAATGGCACGACGACGGTTGAGCTCGCCTCCGGCCAGGCGACGATGCGCGGCATCAAGGCGGCGATCGCCCAGACCTCGACCATCACCATCGCCAACGGCACCACCAGCCTGGACAGGCTCGCACTCAACCTCGGCGGCGGCACGGCGACGGTTTCGGGCAAGGTCGGGGAGGCGCTCAATCTCAACGCGACGCTGGCGCGGGTGCCGATGTCGCTCGCCAACAGTTTCTCGCCCGGCCTCGATGCCGCCGGCACGATCTCGGGCACGGTGAAGGTGACGGGCGCGCCGGCCAATCCGGCCGTCGCCTTCAAGGTCGACGCCGCAGGCGTCCAGACGTCGCAGACCCGCGGCGCCGGTTTCGGCGGCATGGGCGTTTCGTCCTCCGGCACGTTTTCCGGCAACCGACTGACCTTCGAGGCCAACATGAGCGATGCCGCCGGTCTCGGCCTCAAGGGCGGCGGCACGATGACGACATCAGGCACGCCGACGCTTGATCTCGACTTTTCCGGCAAGGTGCCGTTCGCCTTCCTGACCCGGACACTGGCCGCACAAGGCCTGTCGTTGAGCGGCACTGCCGACGTCAATCTGAAGGTGCGCGGCCCGGCGACGGCGCCGGTGATCACAGGCACGGTCCGCACGTCAGGTGCCCGCCTGATCGATGCACGCTCGGGACTTGCAATCAACGACATCACCGCCGATGTGGCGATCGGCGATGGCGTCGCCAGGATCAACCGCCTGACCGGCAATTTGTCGACGCGCGGCAGCCTGTCGGCCAGCGGCACGGTCGGCATCAATCCGGCGCAAGGCTTTCCGGCCGACCTGTCGGTCAAGCTCGTCGACGGTCGCTACACCGACGGCAGGGTGGTCACCGCCAATCTCGGCGGCGACCTGACCATCAAGGGGCCACTCGCATCGGCGCCGTTGATCTCGGGTACGATCAACCTGGCCAAGACCGTCATCACCGTTCCCGAAAAGTTGCCGGGCTCGCTGGCGGCGCTCAACATCAGGCACAAGAACGCACCGGCCGCCGTGCGCGCGCAAGACAAGGCGTTGCGTCCGGCGACGGCGAGCAGCAGCAGCGGTGGTGGCGGCCTCAACCTCGATGTCACGGTCAACGCGCCCAGCCAGATCTTCATCCAGGGCAGGGGCGTCGATGCCGAGCTTGGCGGTTCGCTGCGGCTGACCGGCCCGGCATCGTCGCCGCAAGCGGTCGGCACCTTTGACTTGCAGCGCGGTCGGCTGTCGATCCTGGCCAAGCGGCTGACCTTCACCGAAGGCACGGTCGGCTTTTCGGGGTCGCTGGTGCCCTATCTCAATCTCACGGCGACATCGACGACGAGCAGCACCACCGTCACCATCGTGGTGTCGGGCGAGGCGACCAATCCGAAATTCAACTTCTCGTCGGTGCCGGCATTGCCAGAGGACGAGGTCCTGGCGCAACTGATTTTCGGCCGCTCGATGTCGAACCTGTCGCCGCTGCAGATCGCCCAGCTTGCCGAAGCCGCCGCGCAACTGGCCGGCATCGGCGGCTCGACCTCGCTGCTCCAGAACCTGCGCAGCGCCATCGGCGTCGACGATCTCGACGTCGTCACCGACGAGGAGGGCGGCACCGCGGTCTCGGCCGGCAAATATCTCAACGACCGCACCTATGTGACGATCCAGAAGGGCGACAAGCCGGGTTCGGGCAAGGCGGCGATCGATCTCGACGTCGGCCGCGGCGTCAAATTGCGCGGCGAAGCCACCGATGCCGGCGAAGCCAAGGGTGGCATTTTCTACGAACGCGAGTACTGAAGCCGGCCTGCGTGATAGGGGCCGGCAGTCCGACAGCCCTCGTCGCCGTTCTGGCACTCATCCGCGATCGGCCGGCGCGGTGCAAAGCTTCGCGCATGACCGCGAGAATCGAAATCGATTTCGGCGCAAAATCAAACCGCTACAGCGTCCGTTGCGCGCCCGACGGGACGTGCGGCGCGGTAGTGAATGTCTCAGTTTGATCGATGCCGGAGATTCGAACGAAATCTGCCGGGCAATAGCAATTTTGCGCCAAGACTGTCGTTATCACGCGAACTGCTTCCCTTCCAAAGTTGCACATTCCTTGGCATGTTCCCAATCCGGTGCCGTTTTTGACATCACGGCCCGGATGCGGAATGGTAAAAGGCAGAAAGCCAACAATGGGAGTTCTCGATGACAATCTACAAGAGTAATGGCGACCGCGTTCCGGATCACATCCATGCGATGGCCCAGGAAGCCAGGGCCGGACGTGTCGATCGCCGCGAGTTTCTCGCTTTGGCCAGCGTCTTCGGCGCGTCCACGGCGATGGCCTATGGCATGCTCGGCCTCGCCGACCCGACGCCGGCGAGAGCGCAGGACGCGCAGGGCAAGAAAGGCGGCATACTGAAGGTCGCTATGTGGATCAAGGATCCGAAGGATCCGCGCAAGGCCGACTGGTCGGAAATCGCCAATGCCGAGCGCCAGGCGCTCGAGCCGCTGGTCAAGTACACGAACGAATACACGTTCCGCCCCTACCTGCTCGAGAGCTGGGACGTCAACGACGACGCCACCGAATACACGCTGCATGTGCGCAAGGGCGTCACCTGGAACAACGGCGATCCGTTCACCGCCGACGATGTCATCTTCAACTTCAAGCGTTGGGCCGACAAGAAGGCCGAAGGCAATTCCATGCCCGGTCGTCTCGGCTCGCTGGTCAAGGACGACAAGCTGGATGAGAGCGCCGTCACCAAGGTCGACGAACACACGGTCAAGCTGACGCTCAGCTCGCCGGATATCGCGCTCATCCCCAACGTGTGCGACTATCCCGGTCTCGTCGTCCACAAGACCTTCGACGAAAAGGGCGGCGATTTCAAAGCCTGCCCGATCGGCACCGGCCCATTTGAACTGGTCTCCTACGATGTCGGCCAGAAGGTCGTCTACAAACGCCGCGAAGACAACAAGTGGTGGGACGGTGAGGTGTTTCTCGACGGCGTCGAGTTCATCGACTATGGCACCGATCCGGCGGCGATGGTCAGCGCTTTCGAAGCCGGCGAAGTCCATACCAATTTCGAGACGTCGGCCGACTATGTGTCGATCCTCGACGGTGTCGACCTGGTCAAGTCCGAGGTGGTCACCGCTTCGACGATCGTCTGCCGCACCAATGTGACCAACAAGCCGTATGACGATCAGAAGGTTCGCAACGCGCTGCAGCTTGCGGTCGACAACGCTGTCGTCCTGCAGCTCGGCTACGGCAATGCCGGCACAGTTGCCGAAAACCACCATGTCTCGCCGATCCATCCGGAATACTTCGAGCTGGCGAAGATTGCCCGCGATCCGGCCAAGGCTAAGGCGCTGATGGCTGAAGCCGGCCAGGCCGACTTCGAGCACGAGCTGATCACGGTCGACGAAGACTGGCACAAGAACACCGGCGATGCGATCGCCGCGCAGATGCGCGACGCCGGCATCAAGGTCAAGCGTACGGTGCTGCCGGGCTCGACCTTCTGGAACGACTGGACCAAATACCCGCTGTCGATGACCAACTGGAACATGCGGCCGCTCGGCGTCCAGGTTCTGGCGATCGGCTATCGCACCGGTGAAGCCTGGAACGAGACAGGCTGGGCGAATGCGGAGTGGGATGCCAAGCTCAACGCTGCGCTCGCCGTTGCCGACCCCGCCAAGCGCAAGGAAATGATGAAGGACATCGAGCAGATCCTGCAGGATGCCGGCATCATCATCCAGCCTTACTGGCGCAAGCTCTACAGCCATTCGGTCGCTTCCGTTAAGAACTACGCCATGCACCCGACCTTCGAGCGCGACTACGGCAAGGTCTGGCTCGACGAGGAGGCCTGATCGGATCGATCGTGGAAGGGGCGGTTCGCCCCTTCCACCCACGCCATGCATGATCCCACAACCGCAGGTCGGCGCAGAAAAAAGCGCAGACTCTTCGGAAAGGGGCGTGCAATAAGACAGGGTTGATCGCATTCTGAGGGTCCGTTTGACAGCCAGCTCTGCCGATTGCGGCCGAGCTGGCTCCGAGCCGGCCTCAACCCCAACCAGCCGGCAGGGGACCGCCATGCTTTCTTTCATCCTTCGACGCCTCGGCACCATGGCATTGACGATGCTGTGCCTGACGATGGTCGTGTTCTTCCTGATCAATCTCGATCCCAATCTGAAAAAGCTGGCGATCAGCCAGACCGAAATGCACACCTCGGCCGAGCAGCTCGAAAACTGGCTGGTCAACCATGGCTATCGCCAGAATTTCTTCTCCCGCTATGGCCAATGGCTGGGTATCGTGCCCAAACAGCCGGTCACAGATCCGGCGACGGGCAAACCCACGCGACGTTTTGCCTTCTGCAACGATCCTGTCGAGCCGACCTTCTCCGGCGTGCTGCAGGGTGACTTCGGCTGCTCGACCAAGTTCAAGACGACGGTGGCGTCAAAACTTTTCCCGGCGCTCAGCGCCACCGGAATCCTGATGTTCTGGGTGCTTGTGGTGATGGTGCCGATCTCGCTGCTGATCGGCATACTCGCCGGCATGCGCGAAGGCTCGCGAACCGACCGGACATTGTCGGTCGCCTCGATCGCCTCGACGGCGACGCCCGAATATGTGTCCGGCGTCATTTTCACCGTTATCTTCGCCTCATGGCTCGGCCTGCTGAACGGTTCGGCGGCTTCCGCCAGCCGGGGCATCACCTTCTACAACTTCACCTTGCCTGTGATGACGCTGGCGATCTATGGCATCGGCTATATCGCCCGCATGACCCGCGCCTCGATGGTCGAGGTGATGACGCAGCAATATATCCGCACCGCCCGGTTGAAGGGCCTCTCCTTCGGCAGCGTCGTGGTCAAGCACGCGCTGCGCAACGCGCTGATCGCGCCATTCACCGTCATCATGCTGCAATTTCCCTGGCTGCTCACCGGCGTCGTCATTGTCGAGGTGATGTTCCGCTACCAGGGGTTTGGCTACACGCTGGTCGAGGCGGCGGGCAACAACGATATCGATCTTTTGCTCGGCTGCTCCCTGGTCTCGGTGTTCATCGTCCTGATCACGCAGCTCATTTCCGATGTCGGCTACGCGTTTCTCAATCCGCGTATCAGAGTTCAATAGGGGATCGAGCGGATGCAGCTTGAATATATCGGCGCCTTCAATGTGGTGCTTGGCGTGCTTGCGCGTTTCTGGCCGGTCTGGATCGCTCTCGTCGTGGTGATGGGGGCGAGCTTCGCCTACAAGAAGAGGCTTGGCCTCTACGGTCAGCTCTTCGACAGCAGCGTCGGCATCGTCGGCGTCGGCATCTGCCTGTTCTGGCTGTTCACGGCGATCTTCGCGTCGACCGTCTCGCCGTTCAATCCGCTTGTCCAGATCCCGATCATGAAGGACGCGCTGCCGGGCGCGGTCGAGCCGCAATCGGGACTTGTCTACCTGTTCGGCGGCGACAAGCTTGCCCGCGACGTGTTCAGCCGCATGGTCTACGGCAGTCAGATCGTGCTGATCATCGCGCCGGCGGCGACCGGGTTTGCGCTGATGGTCGGCATCACGCTCGGTCTGCCGGCCGGCTATTATGGCGGCAGGATCGATACGGTGCTGTCATTCCTCGCCAATCTGGTGCTCGCCTTCCCGGTGATCCTGCTGTTCTACCTCCTGGTGACGCCGGGCATCATGGAGACACCGATCCCCTATGCGATGGCCGGCCTGTTCTTCATGTTCCCGATCATCTTCTTCAGCGTGCTGTTCTGGACGCGCTACAAGAAACGGCCCGACCGCCTTTACATCCTGCTGGGGCTGACGCTGATCATTGGCGGCTGGGTCTATGCCGGCCTGGTCTTCGATGCCGATCCGTTCAGGATCATCCATATCGATCCCAACCAGCTCAACATCTTCGTGGCGGTGGTGTTCGCCTCCAGCCCCGGCGTGTTCCGCATCGTGCGCGGCCTGGTCATGGACATCAAAACGCGCGACTATGTGGCGGCGGCGCAGACGCGCGGTGAATCGCCCTGGTACATCATGCTGTGGGAGATACTTCCCAATGCGCGCGGGCCGCTGATCGTCGATGCTTGCCTGCGTATCGGCTACACCACGATCCTGCTCGGCACGCTCGGCTATTTCGGCCTGGGGCTGGCGCCCGAGAGCCCGGACTGGGGCACCGCGATCAAGGATGCCAGCCGGCTGCTGCGCTCCTTCATCCATCCGGCGCTGCCGCCGACGATCGCGCTGATGTCGTTCGTGCTGGGCCTTAATCTGCTGGCCGACTCGCTGCGTGAGCAATCGATGAAAGATTGATGGACGGGTTCTCGACCCGATATGCTGAAAGAACAGGATTGGAGCGACCCATGAATGAGGCAGTTCGAAATCCCCCCAAGCCGACCAATGGGCCGATCATCGAGATCGAGAACCTGTCGATCTCCTTCTTCACCCGCAAGGGCGAGATACCGGCCGTCATGGACTTCTCCTGCACGGTCATGCCTGGCGAAGCGATGGGCATCGTCGGCGAATCCGGCTGCGGCAAGTCGACCGTGTCGCTCGGCATCATGCGCGACCTCTCCAACATCGGAAAGATCGTCGGCGGCCGGATAAAGTTCCAGGGCAAGGACATGGGCGAGCTGTCCGACGAGGAACTGCGCGCCATCCGCGGCAACAAGATCGCGATGATCTACCAGGAGCCGATGGCCAGCCTGAACCCGGCGATGAAGGTCGGCCAGCAACTGATGGAAGTGCCGCTGATCCACGACAAGGTGTCGAAGGAAGAGGCTTATCAACGCGCGCTGGAAATGGTGCGCTCGGTCAGGCTGCCCGATCCGGAGCGGATGATGCGCTCGTTTCCGCACCAGCTTTCCGGTGGCCAGCAACAGCGCATCGTCATCGCCATGGCGCTGCTGTCGAAGCCGGTGCTGCTGCTGCTCGACGAGCCGACGACGGCGCTCGACGTGACGGTCGAAGCCGGCATCGTCGACCTGGTCAAGGGACTTGGCGAGAAGTTCGGCACCTCGATGATCTTCGTGTCGCACAATCTCGGCCTGATCCTGGAAACCTGCGACCGCATCACGGTGATGTATTCGGGCGAAGCGGTGGAGACCGGCAAGATCAAGGATGTCTTCGACCGGATGCGCCATCCCTACACGCAAGGCCTGTTCCGCTCGATCCCGCTGCCTGGCGCCGACAAGAATTCGCGGCCTCTGATCTCAATCCCGGGGCAATTGCCGCTGCCGCACGAGCGGCCGAAGGGCTGCAATTTCGGCCCCCGCTGCCACCATTTCGTCGAGGGCGTCTGCAACGCCGCAGAAATCCCGATGATCGCGGTCGACGGCCATGAAGGCCATTTTTCGCGCTGCGTGCGCTTCAACGAGATCGACTGGGAAGCGCTGCCGCCCGGCGCCAAGAAGGTCAACGAGCGCGTCGAGCCCGGCGCGCCGGTGCTCAAGATCGAGGATCTCAAAAAGTACTACAAGGTCGGCGGCAGCGAGGTGTTCGGCTCGAGCGAGGGCCGCGTCGTCAAGGCCAATGAGACGATCTCCTTCATGGCGCGCGAATCCGAGACCGTCGCCATTGTCGGCGAGTCCGGCTGCGGAAAGTCGACGCTGGCCAAGGTGCTGCTCGGGCTGGAGACGGCAAGCTCCGGCAGCGTGACGCTCGGCAACCAGCAGATCCAGTCGATCGGGGTCGAGAACCGCAGCGTCGAGACGGTGTCGTCGATCCAGATGGTGTTCCAGAATCCGTTCGACACGCTCAACCCCAGCCACACGGTCGGCTCGCAGATCATCCGCACGCTGGAAAAGTTCAATGTCGGCAACACCGTTGCCGACCGCCGCAAGCGCATGCTGGAACTGCTCGACCTGGTGAAGCTGCCGCGGGCGTTCGAGACCCGCAAGCCGCGCCAGCTTTCAGGCGGCCAGAAGCAGCGCATCGGCGTGGCTCGGGCTTTTGCCGGCGATGCCAAGGTGGTGGTGGCCGACGAGCCAGTCTCGGCGCTCGACGTGTCGGTGCAGGCGGCGGTGACCGAACTGTTGATGGACATCCAGCGCAAGAACAAGACGACGATGCTGTTCATCAGCCACGACCTGTCGGTGGTGCGCTACATCGCCGACCGCGTCGTCGTCATGTATCTCGGCTATATCGTCGAGCAGGGCACGACCGACCAGATCTTTTCGCCGCCCTATCATCCCTATACCGAGGCGCTGCTGTCGGCGATCCCGATCGCCGATACCAGCGTGATCAAGAAGCACATCGTGCTGGAGGGCGACATCCCGTCGGCGATGAACCCGCCAACCGGCTGCCCGTTCCAGACCCGCTGCGGCTACAAGAAGCTGGTGCCGGACAATCTTTGCGAGACGCAGGTGCCGCCGGTCAAGCATCTCGGCGACGGTCATATGAGCCTGTGCTGGCTTGCCGACGACGTGCTGGCGAAAATGGAGCCGGTGATCAAGTTCGACAAGGAGCATGCCGCCAATGAAGGCGTGCCCGACGACGCGCCGCAAGGCATCGGTCCGGGCTTTGCCGGCGCTCCGCCGCAGCGTCCGCACGGCAAGAGGCCGAAGCTGACGGACGATTAGATCCGTGGCGCCATCAACGCGCGCATTGGCGTAGCTGCGCGGCGTAGTCCCGAGCCATCTGCTCGGTGGCCCGCGCATAGCGCTGCACGCCGGCATCGCCGCGGTTGCCGCGGCCATAGGCCGTCCAGCCGAGATAATAGGCCAGATAGAGATTGTAGGTGTCGTTGCGGGCGACGCCGAGCGTGTCTGATGTCTTGGAATGATACCAGCCGACGAAATCGACGGCATCGGCGAAGCTGGTGCGGCGCGCCGCCCAACTGCCGGTCTCGCTCTGATATTGCGCCCAGGTGCCGTCAAGCGCCTGCGAGAAGCCGGTGGCGCTGGAGGCACGTTTCCAGGGAATGAAGCCGAGCAGCTTCTTGCGCGGCGGCCTGGCGTTACTCTTGAAGCCGGATTCCTTGCGCACCGTCGCCATCAGCACGGGAACCGGCACGCCGTGCTTCCGTTCGGCGCGTTCGGCCGCCGCCTGCCAGTTGTCGAACCAGCCGTCATTCTGGTCGAAGACGGCGCAGACATTGTTGATATGGCTCGGCGGCGTCGCGCAGGCCGACAGCGCCAGCAGCACGGTAACGGCTACAATTTTGCTAAAACTCGACCTACCCATTGGAAGAGGATTAGGCTGGAATCATAAAGGGAATCTTGCAGCGTTCCTTAACGGCTGATCGGCCGCTTTGGCCGGGACACAGCGAGGATAGATATTCCGACGTTTTCCGTCGCTTTTGTCGGCACGAAAATCCCAAAATGCCGCCTTGGCTAAAATCGCGCCCGCAGGTGGCGGATTTCTGACAGCCCGATCGTCGTGCCGGCGCTTTGATGCGCCGCATGACCGAACCGAGACGCAAGCGCGGCGCCGAGCGAACCAGCAACAGGGGACCGGCCGCCATCCCGCAACTGCCGTTGCGCCGCGTGACAAATCCCTATCCGCCGATGGCGATGCTCTCGGCCGATCAGATCGAGGCGATCCACCAGGCGTCGATGCACATTCTGGAGAATTTCGGCATCGAGGTGATGAGCCCGCGGGCGCTTTCGCTGTTCGAGAAGGCCGGCGCCAAGGTCAATCATGCGTCGATGACTGTCCGCATCGACCGCGGCATGGTCGACGAGGCACTGAAGACGACGCGGTCCAGCTATACGCTGACGCCGCGCAACCCGGCCCACACAGTCCATCTCGGCGGCAACACGATCAATTTTACGCTCGTCGCCGGACCGGCGAACGTGCATGACATGGAACGCGGCCGGCGCGCCGGCAATTTGCGCGACTATTGCGACCTCACCCGGCTGGCGCAGCATTTCAACTGCATCCACATGCTCGGCAATCAGGTCTGCGCACCGGTGGAACTGCCGGCCAATTCACGCCACCTCGACACCTATTTCGCCAATCTGACGCTGACCGACAAGAGTTTTCACGTCTCGGCGATCGGCCGCGGCAGGGCGCTGGACGGCGTCGAAATGATGGCGATTTCGCGGGGCTTGAGCCTCGACCAAATGCGCGACGATCCCGGCGTCACCACCATCATCTCGGTCAACTCGCCGCGCCGCTTCGACGAAATGATGGCCGAAGGCCTGATGACCATGGCCGAGTTCGGTCAGTCGGTTGCGGTGACGCCGTTCACGCTGATGGGGGCGATGAGCCCGGTGACGCTTGCCGGCGCGCTGGCGCAACAGAACGCCGAGGCGCTGTTCGGCGTGGTCTTGACGCAGCTTGTCCGCCCCGGCGCCCCGGTCATGTATGGCGCCTTCACCTCCAATGTCGACATGAAGTCCGGTGCGCCGGCCTTTGGCACGCCGGAGAACACCAAGGCCAACATCGCCTCCGGGCAATTGGCGCGGCGCTATGGACTGCCCTACCGGACGACGCCGGGCTCGGCCTCCAACGCCGCCGACGCGCAAGGCGCCTATGAGACGCTGATGGCGCTGTGGGGCGCGGTGCTCGGCCACGGCAATCTCGTCTACCACGCAGCCGGCTGGCAGGAGGGCGGGCTGACCGCGTCGTTCGAAAAGTTCATCATCGACGTCGAGATGATCCAGCACATGATGGAGTTTTTGCGCCCGATCGAAGTCAACGAGGCGGAACTCGCCGTCGAGGCGCTGGGTGCCGTGCCGACCGGCGGCCATTTCTTCGGCGAGCCGCACACGCTGGAGCGCTATGCAACCGCCTTCTACCAGCCGATGCTCTCCAATTGGCAGAACTACGAGGCCTGGCAGGAGGCCGGCGGGCTAGACGCCACGGCGCGGGCGACGCGGCTGTGGAAGAAGGCGCTGGAGGATCATGTCGAACCGACTATTGATATTGCCGTGCGCGAGGCGCTGGAGGCGTATGTGGCCAGGCGCAAGGAAGCGATCGGGCAGGGCGAGCCGTGATGGTCGAAGGCTTGCGCTCGTGTACCCCCCTCTGTCCTGCCGGACATCTCCCCCTCAAGGGGGGAGATTGGCTGTCACGTTCTCCTTCGCCAATCACCACCGTTGAAAAGAGCGCGGCGGCGTTGAAACTGCCAATCTCCCCCCTTGAGGGGGAGATGGCCGGTAGGCCAGAGGGGGGTGGCTTGGCTCCTCCCGCACCGATTCATCCCACCCCTCCAACTCCCTGAAATAACGAGAAAAACCGATGAAATCGCATGCGAAGGTCGTGGTCATTGGCGGAGGCGTCGTCGGCTGTTCGGTGCTGTTCCATCTCGCCCGTCACGGCTGGACCGACATTGTGCTTCTGGAGCGCGACGAGCTGACTTCCGGCTCGACCTGGCACGCGGCCGGCGGCATGCACACGATCAATGGCGATCCCAACGTCGCCAAGCTGCAGAAATACACGATCTCGCTCTACAAGGAGATCGAGGAGCTGTCCGGCCAGGCGACCGGCGTGCATCTGACCGGTGGCGTGCTTTTGGCGGCGACCGAGGCGCGGCTCGACTGGCTGCGCGGCGTTGTCGCCAAGGGCCGCTATCTCGGCATCGACCTCGAGGAGATCTCGCCTGATGAGGCGGCCGAGTTGATGCCGCTGCTCGACCCGAAACAGTTCGTCGGCGCGGTGCGCAACAAGGAGGACGGTCATCTCGACCCGTCCGGCGTCACCCACGCCTATGCCAAGGCGGCCAGAAAACTTGGCGCCGAGGTCGAGCGCTTCACCAAGGTCGAGGATATCGTGCGCCGCGCCGACGGGTTGTGGCGGATCATCACCAACAAGGGCGAGGTGGTGGCCGAGCATGTCGTCAACGCCGGCGGCCTGTGGGCGCGCGAGGTCGGCCGCATGGTGGGCCTCGAACTGCCGGTGCTGGCCATGGAGCACATGTACCTGATCACCGAGAACATGCCGGAGGTCGCCGCCTGGAACCAGAAGACCGGCACGGAGATCATCCACGCGGTCGATTTCGACGGCGAGCTCTATCTGCGCCAGGAGCGCGGCGGCATGCTGATGGGCACCTATGAGAAGGCCAACAAGCCATGGTCCGAGCTCCAGACACCGTGGAATTTCGGCCACGAGCTGCTGGAGCCCGACATCGACCGCATCGCGCCGTCATTGGAAGTCGGGTTTCGGCATTTCCCGGCCTTCCAGAACACCGGAATCAAGCAGATCATCAACGGCCCCTTCACCTTCGCGCCCGACGGCAACCCGTTGGTCGGGCCGGTGCGCGGCCTGCCTGGCTTCTGGGTCGCCTGCGGCGTCATGGCCGGCTTTTCGCAGGGCGGCGGTGTTGGCCTGGCGCTGTCGAACTGGATGATCGAGGGCGATCCCGGCGCCGACATCTGGGCGATGGACGTCTCGCGCTACGGCGACTGGGCAACGATGGCCTACACCAACGCCAAGGTGCGCGAGAATTATTCGCGGCGTTTTTCCATCCGCTTCCCCAATGAGGAACTGCCTGCCGGGCGGCCGCTCAAGACCACGCCGATCTACGACCTCTTGTCGGCGAAGGGCGCGCAGTGGGGCGTGGCCTATGGGCTGGAAGTGTCGTTGTGGTATGCGCCCGAAGGCGTCAGGGACGAGTTCTCGTGGCGGCGCTCGAGCGATTTCGAGCATGTCGCAAAAGAGGTGAGGACGGTGCGGACAAGTGTCGGCCTGTCGGAAATCTCGTCCTTCGCCAAATACAGGGTGACGGGCGCGGGCGCGGCGGCCTGGCTCGACCGCCTGCTTGCCTGCAAGCTGCCAAAGCCCGGCCGCATGACGCTGGCGCCGATGCTGAAGCAAGACGGCAGGCTGATCGGCGACTTTTCGCTGGCCAATCTCGGCAGCGGCAATTCCAGCGGGGAGGGCTGGTTCCTCGCCGGTTCCGGCATTGCCGAGCAGTATCACATGCGCTGGTTCGAGGCGCATCTGCCGCAAGATGGCTCGGTCCATATCGAGGCGCTGGGGGCGAGACTGACGGGCCTGTCGATTGCCGGTCCGAGGGCGCGGGACGTGCTGGCAAAAGCCACGCGGGCGGATGTGTCGAATGCGGCGTTTCCGTTCATGGCGACGGCCAGGATGGATATCGGCATGGCGCCGTGCCTGGTCGGCCGCGTCAGCTACACCGGCGATCTCGGCTACGAGATCTGGGTGGCGCCGGAATATCAGCGTGCCGCGTACCAGACCCTGATGGCGGCCGGCGAAGACTTCGGCATCGGCCTGTTCGGCGCGCGCGCTCTCAACGCGCTGCGGCTGGAGAAGAATTACGGCTCGTGGGCGCGCGAATACCGGCCGATCTACGGACCGCTGGAGGCCGGGCTCGACCGTTTCGTCGCCTACGGGAAAGAAACCGATTTCATCGGCAAGCAGGCGGCACTCGCCGAGCGCCAGCAAGGCGGCAAGCTGCGACTGCGCGCCTTTGTCGTCGATGCGGCAGACGCCGACGTCATCGGCGACGAGCCGATCTGGTTCGACGGCGCGGTGCGCGGCTGGGTCACGTCAGGCGGCTACGCACATCATTCAAAGACGTCCGTGGCCCTGGGCTATGTGCCGAAGGAGATCGCCGACGAGGCCGATGGTTTCGAGATCGAGCTCTTGGGCAAACGCTACACCGCACGGGTGCAGCCGACGCCGCTGTTCGACGCGAATCTCGAGCGGATGCGAGGGTGATGGCGCCGCTAGGTGGAGGCTACCCAAAACGCGCGGGGTCGGCGGGACAGCGCCCCCCTCTGTCCTGCCGGACATCTCCCCCACAAGGGGGGAGATCGGCCGTCATCACTGAATTCGCCAATCACAAAGGTCGCAAGAAGAGTGCCGTCGCCGGAGCTGCCAATCTCCCCCCAAGTGGGGGAGATGTCCGGCAGGACAGAGGGGGCGAAGGATCGCCCACTTCGACAAGCCAAACGCCAAACGGCGTGATGTCCGGCCCAGCTACCGCACCGGCGCCGTCAGCGCGAAATGAGCACGCTGGGGGTCCGTGCACATCACGATCCAGCCGCCGCCGGGAACCTCCATCGGTCCCATCAGGATCGTGCCGCCATTATCGGTGACACGCTTGGCCGCCGCGTCGATTGCGGGGACATTGAAATAGAACTGCCAGACCGGCACCGGAACCTGCTCGGGCTTGTTCATCATGCCGCCGACAGGTTCGCCGCCGGCGGCAAACAGCTGGTAGGTGCCCATCGGCCCCATATCCATGGCGTCGCCCTTGGTCCAGCCGAATTGCCCGGCATAGAAATCGAACGCGGCGTGCCAGTCGGTCGTGTAGAGTTCATGCCAGCCGATATTGCCGGGAGTAGTAGCCGGCAACGGCGGCTGGTCAGGGCCAATCGGCTGCAGGAAGTTGAACACCGCGCCTTGCGGATCGGCGACGACGGCAAAGCGGCCGACGCCCGGAATGTCATCGGGTTCGCGGTGAACCGCACCGCCGGCCCCCTTCAGCGATTTCGTGGAGGCATCGACATCCCCGGTATGGATGTAACCGACCCAGGCTGGCGGCATGCCCGTCTTGCGCACTTCGTCCGGCTGCGTCATCAGCCCGGCAACGCCGCGCTGGCCGACATTCATCACGATATAGCGCGGCATGCCGGGCGCGCCGTCGAAGGGCTGCGCCTTCCAGCCCACCACATCGGTGTAGAACGCTTCGGCAGCGTCGAGATCGGTGGTCATCAGCTCGTACCAGAAGAAGGACATCGGGGAGTTTGGCATTGTCGTGCTCCTTGGGTTTCCAGTCATCGATCATGCGTGATCCATCTAGGACGATCTTCGCGACGGAATTCCGACAGCCAAGGCCAATATAGAAAACATGAGTATGGATATCATATTTTGTCGTGGCTTTTCAGCGGCTTGCGTCGAAAATTGACCAATTGATAAAAAAACAAAACGTGCTAGCCTTCCGCAAAACAACAAGGAATGGGGAAGCGGAATGGCGACTGGTCATTTCAAGCAGGGCATTGCCGGCGGGCGGCTTTCGCCCGAGCAATATGCCGATAATTTTTCCGACCTGCATCCGCCGCTCGATCATCACGAGGCGCTGGTCGAGTCCGATCGCTGCTATTTCTGCTACGATGCGCCATGCATGAACGCATGCCCGACCTCGATCGACATCCCGCTGTTCATCCGCCAGATCTCGACCGGCAATCCGATCGGCTCGGCCAGGACGATTTTCGACCAGAACATTTTGGGCGGCATGTGCGCCCGCGTCTGCCCGACCGAGACGCTGTGCGAAGAGGTCTGCGTGCGCGAAGTGGCGGAAGGCAAGCCGGTGCAGATCGGCCGCCTGCAGCGTTATGCCACCGATGTCGCGATGGCTGAGAACAAGCAGTTCTATGCGCGCGCCGCTCCGATCGGCAAGACGGTCGCCGTGGTCGGCGCCGGACCGGCCGGGCTTGCCGCCGCCCATCGGCTCGCCCGCCACGGTCACGACGTGACCATCCTCGAGGCCCGCCCGAAAGCCGGCGGTCTCAATGAATACGGCATCGCCGCTTACAAGAGCATCGACAATTTTGCCCAGGCCGAGGTCGACTATGTCATTTCGATCGGCGGCATCGATATCCAGAACGGCAAGGCGCTTGGCCGCGACTACCAGCTGTCGGACCTGACCAGGAATTACGATGCAGTGTTCCTCGGCATGGGGCTTGGCGGCGTCAACGCGCTGCGCGCCGACGGCGAGGACGCGCAAGGCGTCACCAATGCGGTGGAGTTCATTGCCGAGCTTCGCCAGGCCAGCGATCTTGCCAGCCTGCCGGTCGGCCGGCGCGTCGTCGTCATCGGCGGCGGCATGACGGCGATCGACGCGGCGGTGCAATCAAAACTGCTCGGCGCCGAAGAGGTGACGATCTGCTACCGGCGCGGTCAGGAGCACATGAACGCTTCCGAATTCGAGCAGGACCTGGCCGCCGCCAACGGCGTCATCATCCGTCACTGGTTGCAGCCGAAGCGGGTCATTGCCGAAGGCGGCAAGGTGTCGGGCATCGAACTCGAATATACGGCGATGGAAGGCGACAGGCTCGTCGGCACCGGCGAGCGGCTGACGCTCACCGCCGACCAGGTGTTCAAGGCGATCGGCCAGAGCTTTGTCCCGGCTGCGCTCAACGGCAGCGGCGCCTTGCTGGCGCTGGAAGCCGGCCGCATCAAGGTCGACGCCGAAGGCCGCACCTCGCTGCCAAACGTATGGGCCGGCGGCGACTGCATCTATGGCGGCGACGACCTCACAGTCTCGGCCGTCGCGCAAGGGCGCGCCGCGGGCCCATAGCTGACACGGGCACATCCCGCGAACGGGGGGGCCTTATCCAGGGCGATATAAGCAACAAATTAGTGGGGATCAAATCTACGGA